>CAZEJZ010000743.1:0-1501 GCA_964512415.1 uncultured Opitutaceae bacterium | reverse complement strand
GATGATCAGCACCGCCACCGCCGCCATTCCTCCCGTGATCCAGCCGGTGGAACCACCCCACACGCCCCACCCGAGGAGGGTCAGGAGCGACGCCCCAAGAATGGCCGGGACGAACCACGCGCTCACGCGATCCGCCAGCCGCGCCACGGGCGCGTCCTCCTCCTGCGCCAGTTCAACCAGCCGCACGATCTGCCGGAGCATCGTCTCTTCCCCCACCCGCTCGGCCCGGAAGCGAAATGCGCCAAGCAGGTTCAGCGTGCCTCCGATCACCGCATCACCCACCTTCTTGTCCACCGGCATCGACTCGCCCGTGATGATCGACTCATCCACCGCCGAGGAACCATCGGTCACCCGCCCGTCGACCGGCACGCGCTCTCCCGGCCGCACCGCAAGGAGATCCCCCGCGAGGACCGACGACCACGGAATCATCTCCTCCCGTTCGCCCGTCACCCGCCGCGCCTGCGGCGGCGCCAACTCAAGCAGCGCGCGCACCGCCGCACCCGTGCGCTCGTAGTTTCGCCGTTCCACCACCTGGCCCGCCAGAACGATCGTCGTGATCACCGCCGCCGCCTCGAAGTAGTACGGGGCGTGCAGTCCCGCCCGCATCGCCTCCGGAATCACCTCCGGCCAGAGCAGTGCCAGGACACTGAAGCCGAACGCGGCACCCGTTCCGGTCACCGTGAGGGTGAACATGTTGGTGTCACGCTCCACGATCGAGATCGCCCAGCGGCGGATGAAGGGGGCACCCGACCAGAGGAAGACCGGCGCCGTCAGCAGGCACTGGAGCCAGCCGTTGAGGGCATGCGGCACCCAGGCCGAAGGTCTCAGCGCTCCGGGCAGAAGGCCGCCCATCGAAAGATAGATCACGCCGAGCGTGAGCGGCAGCGCGACCCACAGCCGGCGGGGCAAGTTCTCCGAACGGCGAATGCCCATGTACCGGGAGTCCTCCGGCTGCGGAATCGAACCCGCGGGCGGCACGGTCGAAACCGGGGGCGAAGAGACAGGGCAGCAGCCGGGATCGTCGGGAACCATGGGGCAGGAGCAACTCCAACCGGAGACTGAGCCGCAGTTCCCGCGGCGGCAACCGGCAACCGTTCGCCTTGCGGTCTAGGCCTCGACACCCCGGGCCAGCCTGCTTGAATCCACCCGTTTTCCATGCCCGACGTCATCCTCATTTCCGGCAGTCCCTCCGCCACCTCGCGCTCCGTCGCGATCCTCCGCGCCACCGCCGAGGCACTTGAACACCGCGGTCTTTCCACGGAGGTGGTGAGCGTCCGCGACTTCCCCGCGGAGGATCTCATCTTCGGCCGCTGGGACAGCCCCGCATTCGCCCAGGCCAAGCAGGATCTCGCCGCCGCTGCGGGCGTGGTCGTCAGTACGCCGATCTACAAGGCCGCGTACACCGCGGCCTGGAAGGGATTTCTCGACAGCCTCCCGCAATCCGCCCTGCGCGGCAAGGTGGTGCTGCCTCTCGCCACCGGCGGCACCCTCGCCCACCTCC
>CAZEJZ010000742.1:0-1508 GCA_964512415.1 uncultured Opitutaceae bacterium | reverse complement strand
CTTTCGAACAGCAGGCCGAGGTCCGCGCCGTCCACGGTCCCGTCGCGGTTGATGTCTGCCGGGTTGAGGGCCGCGTGCGGACCCCACATGGAAAGGAGGATCCCCAGATCCGTCCCGTCCACCTGCCGATCGTTGGTGAGATCCGCCGGGCAGGCCAGCGGATCTGCGCGTGCGATGTGGCACAGGATTCGGTCGTACCCGGCATCGATCCCCACGACGCCGGGTGCCAGTTGCGGGCTCCATGGCTCGAAATTCCTGCCTCCGGACCCCAGTCCCCAGGTGACGACCCTGCCGGTCGAGGAGAGCGCGGACGTGTGGAACGGTCCTGCGGCAACCGCAACCACGAAACCAAGGTCGGCAGGCGCGTTGCACTGTTGCGCCAGGTTCTCGCCCCAACACCGAACCGTACCGTCGGAACACAACGCCACGGAGTGGTAGTCGCCTGCGCGGACCTGGATGTAGTTGGTCGCGAACGGCGCCCCGAGTTCATTGGATGCGTCCAGACCGCCCCAGCACTTGACACGCCCGTTGCGGAGCAGTGCCACCGTGTGGGCCTTTCCACAGCTGATCTCCGCGACCGGGCCGAGCGTCGGGGGGACGTTGCATTGCTCGATGTCGTTGCGGCCCCACATCACGACGGTGTCGTTCGTCCGGAGCGCGGCGCTGAAGCCGTCCCCGGCGGAGATCGCCCGCACCTGACCCAGGCCTGCAGGCACGTTGCACTCTCCATCGACGTTGCGACCCCAGCACCGCACCGTCTGGTCGGCCTGGAGCGCCATCACATGCCTGCGAGCCGCGATGTCGGTGACCCGCAGCAGGTCCGCGGGCGGGGAGCCGTCCGGGAAACTCATGGTCGTGACGATGCCGTCGTCACTCAGGAAGACCCACCTGCTCTCGGAGTTGACGACCCGCCGGAAACCGGCCGCTGGGACCGGAAAGCCAAGTTGCAGCTCGTTGTTCGCGCCCCACGCGGCCACGGTGCCGTTCGCGCGGAGCACGGCGGTGTGGGCCTGGCCGCAGGCCACTCTCGCGACCGGTCCGAGATCGGTCGGGACGTTGCACTGGCCCGCGTCGTTCAGGCCCCAGCAGACGACCTGTCCGTCCGCGCGCACGGCGGCGTTGTGCCAGTAGCCAGTATCGAAGTCCCGTACCGGTCCCAGGGCCGGCGGGACAACCGCCTGCGCTTGATATCCCCATGCGGTGAGCGTGCCGTCCGGACGCCGGGCCAGGAAGTGCCAGACCCCGCCCTTGATCGCTTCGAGCGGCCCCACGCCGGCGGGTGGCGCCACGCCGGTTTCGCCCCAGAACACGACTTGCCCGTCGGAGCGGACGGCCGCGGTCCCGTACTTGGACTGCGCCACGGCGACGACGCCGGTCAACCCCACCGGTGGCGTTGCCTCTCCGAAGGCGTTGTTCCCCCTGCATCGCACGGTCCCGTCGGCGTTGAGGAACGCCCCGCCATTCGCGCTGGGGTAGACGCTGCCGGACGTGGCGTTCGGGTTCCAGTC
>CAZEJZ010000741.1:0-1509 GCA_964512415.1 uncultured Opitutaceae bacterium | reverse complement strand
GACCCGCAACTCGTGCCCCCCGAGGCTGGTCACCGCATCCACCACCAGCAAAGCGCCGTGGGCACGGGTGATCGCGGAGAGCCCCTCGATGGGTTGATGTGCTCCCGTGCTGGTCTCGGCCTGCACAATCCCCAGCACCTTGACTCGTGGGTGCGCGGCGAGTGTCTCGGCAATCTGCTCGTGGGAAAAGGTCTCACCCCAGGGGCACTCCAGAACGTGCACCGTGGCGCCACAGCGCTCCATCACGTCCTTCATGCGGAGGCCGAACACTCCGTTGACGCACACGACCACCTCGTCGCCGGGCTCGACCAGATTGACTGCCACGCACTCCATGCCCGCCATCCCGGTTCCACTCACGGGAAACGTCAGCGGATTCTCCGTGCGGAACACCTGACGCAACTGCACGCAGACCTGATCCATGATCTGCAGGTACTGTGGGTCCAAGTGGCCGAGCGTAGGCGCGCCTAAAGCGCGAAGAACACGCTGCGAGACAGGACTCGGGCCTGGCCCGAGCAACAGACGTTCATGAGGGTGCATCGGAGGGGGAGGAGAAACGGGCCTTACGCTTTCGCACTGCCTTTGGGTTCGGAGGAACCGTTCGATGTTGTGGAAACGAAGACGTGGGCGTCGCCTCGATCCGCTACTCCGTCGAGCGGCTTGGCCGACGGACGATCCGTTGAGTCTTTGGCACCGGCGCTCATTTCGCGGTCGCAACCACCCTCACGTCCTCCGGCAGGAATTTCTCGTCAAACACCTCGGCGAGCGTGACCGCCCGGTCCAGAACGCCGATCGCGGACAGCCGCTTGATCTCGGCACCCAGGCGCACTGGGTCGATCCGACCGAGCAGTTCCCCCTTCGCCGGATCCCCGTGCACCAGCCGGTTCGATCGCATTGTCTCCACGCTGAAGGCGATGAACTCGGGGGTCATTTTTTGGTTCAGCTGGCCAATGCGCGAGTCGGCGTCTCGGCGATCGCCGTCGATGTACTCGCGCCAGCCGCGGATCGATGCCGCCGTGAAGGCGCGCACCACCTCCGGACGTCGCGCGGCGTAGTCTCTGCTCGTGAACCAGATGCGGTAGGGGTCGATGCCGGCCTCGGACAGCAGGAGGACTCCGACGTCAACGCCCTGCTGGCGGATGTAGAAGGGCTCGTTCGTGATGAAGCACTGCTGGACGAGACGCTTGTCGGCGAGAAACCGGCTTAGCCCGAAATCCAGCGGCGTGACCGACATCTTGATGCCATACTTCAATTGCACGAGGGTCAACCAAGCGGCCCCGGGCACCGCCATCACGCTGCGGCCGTCAAGGTCCTTGAAGTCTCGGATGCCGGACTCCGGATGGAACATCACGCCTTGGGGATCGCGCTGCATGAGCGCCGCCACCGCGACCACGGGGATGCCGCGGCCCGCGGCGATGATCAGCTCGTCCGTGCGTCCCACGGCAAACTGCGCCGTTCCCAGCGCCACCTTCTGGGTGGTGGTTTCGATAAGGCGAAGCTCCTGACCGTAAC
>CAZEJZ010000740.1:0-1510 GCA_964512415.1 uncultured Opitutaceae bacterium | reverse complement strand
GAATACCTCCGGCACACCCGGCCCACCGAGAAGCACCAGGCTGATCTTCCGCTCCGGCGCAACGGACCGGGCGTCCTCAACCGCATCGCTGGCCAGCACCAGAAGGTCGACTCGACTGCGTTCCAGCGGACGCTGGGCATCGAGTCGAGCAAGTAGAAGAAGATCCTCTACCAGCACGCCCATCCGCCGCGCCTCGCTTTCGATACGGGCCATCGGCATCTCGACGTCCTCGACTGCTCCTTGCCGGTACAACTCGGCGAAGCCGCGGATGGTCGTGAGCGGAGTTCGCAACTCGTGGCTGGCGTCTGTAATGAAACGACGCATGCGCTCCTCGGACAATCGCGCCTGCTCAGCTGAGGCCGACGATGCCGCTAACGCGCCCTGGATCTGACTGAGCATGCCGTTGAGGGCCAGGGAAAGCCGGCCCACCTCAGTGCGGGGATCACGTTGCGGAACCCGACTGTCCAGACGGCCGGCAGCAATTGCCGCTGCGGTTTGTTCGACTTCGACGAGCGGCCGCAGACTTCGGTTGACCATCCATGTCCCGGCAACGCCGAGCACCGCGAGCACTGCGGCACCTATCCCCGCTTGCAGCAGGACAAGAAACCTCACGGTCGACTGCACCTCGGATAAATCCATCGCGACGGTAACCAGGTCACCGTTGGGCCCCCGAACTGACACCGCACGCCACAGGACAGTCGAGGGGCCGATCGACCTGATCGTTACTGGTGACGGACCCACGTAACTGCTCGGCGGCAAAGCAGGCCGCGCCTGGCGATCGTTGCTCGCGATCCAGAAACCGCCGTCGGCATCGACCACCTGAACGTAGAAGTTCGAAGGAGGGCGGGCAGGGTTAGGCACCTCGTCAGGCACGATCATCCGTCGCGGTTGCAACGCCCAACCGGTCGACGCTTCGAGAAGCGTCTCGTCAACCCGGCTGACCAGGCTGTGGCGCAAAATCGAGGTCACTGCGATTCCCGAGGCCAGCAGACCACAACCGACAAGCAGCAGCATGGCCGCGACCAATGTCACCCGGAGCGGCAGTGACCTCGGATTCCACACCGTGACATTGTTCTTCACCACTGCCAGCGTCTGCCTAACGGGGCTCCCTCAGCACATAACCCACGCCGCGCAAGGTGTGCAGGAGGCGCTTGGGCCCGGTATCGACCTTTCGACGAAGGTAGGAGACATAGAGCTCGACGACGTTCACATCGCCCCCAAAGTCGTAGTTCCACACCTGCTCGAGGATTCTGGGTTTGCTCAGGACGGTGCCGGCGTTGATGACGAAGTAGCGGAGAAGCGCAAATTCGGTTGGTGAGAGGGATACGAGCTCACCGGCCTTCCACACCTCGTGTGTTTCCTCATCGAGTTCGATGTCGGAGAAGCCGAGGCGGGAACCTTCGGACTGCTGCGCGGTCGTAGCCGTGCGGCGAAGGATCACCCGCAATCGGGCGACGACTTCCTCGAGGCTGAACGGCTTCGTGATGTAGTCATCACCGCCGAGGTTCAA
>CAZEJZ010000739.1:0-1510 GCA_964512415.1 uncultured Opitutaceae bacterium | reverse complement strand
CACCTCGATACCGGTCGGCACCACGTTGCCGCCGCCGCTGTCCGATCCCGCGCCACGCGGACGCTGGTAGAGCAAATCCTGGAACTCAATCTTGCTGCGCTTGAAGCCAGGCGTGTTCACGTTCGCGAGATTGTTCGCGATCGTGTTAAGGTTGAGCTGTTGGGCCTCCATGCCGGTGGCAGCGCTGTAAAGGGAGAGGTTCATGGGAGGAAAGAGGGGGGTAAGGGTGATTATCCGAGGGTCTCGATCACGCGCCCGAGCGCCTGATCGCGGGTCTGGATGAGCTTCTGGTTGGCCTCGTACGCGCGGGCGATGTTCACGAGGTCCACCATCTCGCGAAGCGGGGTGATGTTGCTGGACTCCAAGTAGCCTTGCAGCACCTCGGGTCGCTCGACCGGCTCGGGATCCGGCCCCTGATTGATGAAGGCGCCGGCCGACAGCGGCAGGAGCTGCCGGTTGTCCGCAAACTTCACGACCGCGATCCGCCCGACTGGCGCGTCATTCTGCAGGATGCGCCCGTCCGCGTTGATCACGATGCGACCGCCACCCGGCAGGAATTGGATCGGGTCACCTCCCTCGTTCAACACCGTTGCGTTGTTCGACGTGATCAACGTGCGATCGGCGCGCAGCCGGAACTCACCCGCGCGCGTGTAGGCCTTGCGACCGTCCTCAAGCTGGATTTCGAAGAAACCCTCGCCCTGGAGCGCCACATCCAGATCACGCCGCGTGGGCTGCGTCTCACCGAACTGAAAATTGATCCCGTAACCCACCTTGGGAAACTGCATCGGCTCGCCCGACCCACTGCCCACCCGCCCCTTCGGATCCGTCACCACCTCTCCCTTGATCGCCGAGCTGAAGCTGACCGTGCGCTTCTTGTATCCAGATACCTGACTCGACGTGATGTTCTGCGTGACCGCGTCCTGCCAGCGCTCAAGCGCGGACAGGGAAGCGGCACTCTGGTACAAACCGACGTTCATGGGCCTTACCCATAGCAATGCGAATGCCAGCTTTGTAACTCATATTTTGGTAACTACTTAAGCAATGCACGGATCCCGGACGGCAGGTTTTGCGCACCCTTCAGTCGAGGTGTCGGCCCCGGACGGCAGGTTTTGCCGACGAGGCGGCGGCACGATCCCTTGCCGCCGCGTCAACCGCCGACCGGGTACAGGCACTCGACTTCGATCCGCTCGCCGCAGGCGCACGTCACGACGAGACGCACGACCTTGTCGCCCTCCCGGATGCACTCCACGGAAGCAGTCGCCCCGGGATGCGCATGGGTCGGACGCGCGCCCTGAGCCGAGGTCTCTCCTGCCGTGCCACCGGACGCGGTCACGACATCGAGCGGCCGTACGATCGGGCGCAGGGACGACATGGCGGCGGAAGGACGATCGGAGAGAAAAGGTTTCATCGGGAATGGGGCGAGGGAGAAGGTTTACCGGGGATCGTGCCCCGGGGTGCGGGCGCCCCATCGCCACGTGCTGGCGGCGGTGCGCTGCACGGTGCGCCCCGG
>CAZEJZ010000738.1:0-1513 GCA_964512415.1 uncultured Opitutaceae bacterium | reverse complement strand
ATCCCGGCGCCGCCGAGACTGACCAAGGCGCGGGCTCCGGACAGCACGTCGCCCAGGCTCTCGGGACGCTTTGGATCCCAGAAACGCTCGTCGTCCGTCCGAGCGGGACGGCGCACCAGCCGCACCACCTCGTAGCCGCGGGTGGAGAGCAGCGCGGCGAGTGCGGATCCGACCAAGCCTGACGCCCCCGCCAGCACCACCCGTCCCGCCACGACCGGCGGCATCGTCTCCAGGTCCGCCTTGAGTCGCGCGTGACGGTACGCGAAAAGGCGGTCGAGTTCCGATCGGGTCGTCCGACCGAGCAGCGCCCGCGCCACGCCGCCACCCCGGAACGAGAAGTCGAGCTCGTCGATCCATTCGCAGCGGTCCGGACCCAACGGCTCCACCCGGTGCACGTGGCGCCACGTGCGGAACGGCGAGCGCCGGGCCACATCGCAGAACTGGCGGCCGGGGATAAAGTCGACGTGCTCGATGCTCCACCGCAGAGGCACGGGCCCGACGTACTGGACCATCTCCAACCGTCCGCCGTTGCGAATGCCACCGGAGCGGTGCAGGACCTCGGTGCGAACCCACGGCGGCGCGAAGCGCTCGAAGGCCCCCGGGCGCTCATGCCACGCGAAGGCATCCGCCGCCGAGCGCGGGAGACGAATGGTGTAGGTGAGTCTCATGGCGGAGGGCTCCAGCGGCATCACGGGGCGGGCTTCGTGTCCGCCTCCGGACGCGCGGCGTGACGCCCGCTGCGCCGCACCCGCCGGCAACGATCCGAGCAGGTCAGGACCTCATCCCAGCACCGCTCCCACTTCTTGCGCCACGCGAACGGACGCCCGCAGGCCACGCAGGTCTTCGTGGGGAGGTCGCTCTTGCGTCGCATGGTGCTCATGGAAAAAGGGGCAACGCGGTTTCGTCCGACGTCGGCGGTACGCCGCCGTTGCTCCGGATCTGTTGCGCCTGGCGGCGGATCAAGCGGCCGCGCTCCGGCGTCAGTTTCTCGAGGTTGCGCACCTGGAGACCCATGCGGGGATTCTTCGCGAGCGAGGCGCGATGAGTCAGCAGGAAGTCCCAGTACAGCGTGGTGAACGGGCACGCGCGCGGCCCCACCGCCTCCGCGGGGTCGAAGCGGCACTGCCGACAGGCGTTGCTCATCCGCTCGATGTAGCGACCGGTGGCGACGTAGGGCTTCGATGCCATGACCCCGCCATCGCCGTACTGCGACATGCCGAGGGTGTTGGGGAGTTCGACCCACTCGACCGCATCGACGTACACCGCGAGGTACCACGCGTGCACGGCCTGCGGTTTCACTCCGAGCATCAGCGAATACAGCCCGGTCACCATCAGGCGCTGGATGTGGTGGGCGTACCCCAGCTGGAGGCTCTGACCAATCGCGTCGCGAAGGCAGGCCATCGGAACCTCTCCGGTCCAGAAAAACGGGGGCAGCGCCTCTCGCGCGTTGAGCGCGTTGCGCTCAAGATAGCCCGGCATGAGGTGCCAGTAAATTCCGCGGACATACTCCCGC
>CAZEJZ010000737.1:0-1524 GCA_964512415.1 uncultured Opitutaceae bacterium | reverse complement strand
CAGGCGAGAGGGACGGCCTGGGCGGTGGCGGACTTCCGGGATTCCGGGTACGCCTTGAATTCGTCGCCGAACTTGGCGAGGAAGCTCTGGGTCGGCCATGAGCAGGCCTCGCCGAAGGCGCAGATCGTGCGCCCGGCGATCTGGTCGGCGACGCTCTTGAGCAGCGCGCCGTCCTCGGTGCGGGCCTCGCCGTGCACCATGCGGGCGGAGATCTTCTTCATCCACAGCGAACCCTCGCGGCAGGGCGTGCACTGGCCGCAGCTCTCGTGGGCGTAGAATTCGTTGATGTTCGCGAGCGCGGCGACGATGTCGACCGAGTCATCCATCACGATCACGCCGCCGGAGCCGCCCATCGAGCCGATCATGGCGAGGCAGTCGAAGTCCATCGGGACGTCCTCGACGCCCCAGTCGTAGTCGACGAGGTCATTGCCGATCTTGCGCTTCCCCTTGAAGCGCTCGCCGAACCGGAGGACCTTGGCGGAGGAGCCGCCGGGGATGACGGCCTTGAAGCTCCGCCCCGGGAGCGGGCCGCCGCAGACCTCGTTGAGCAGTTCGCCGAGAGTGATCTTGCCGACCTCGAACTCGTAGTAGCCGGGGCGTTGGACGTGGCCGGAGACGCAGAGGATGCGGGTGCCGGTGTTGTTCGGCGTGCCGATCTTGGCGTAGGCCTCGCCGCCGACCTCGACGATCTTCTTCACGTGGCAGAGCGTCTCGACGTTGTTGACGATCGTCGGGCACTGGTAGAGGCCGAGGACTGCGGGGAAGTACGGCGGCTTGATGCGCGGGTACGGGCGCTTGCCCTCAAGGGACTCGATCAGGCCGGTTTCCTCGCCGCAGATGTAGGCGCCGGCGCCGCGGTGGACGTAGATCTCGCAGCCGTAGCTGGTGCCGAGGATATTGGGGCCGGCGAAGCCGCCCGCGCGGGCCTCGGCGATCGCCTTCTCGAGGATGCGCGCGCCCTCGGGGAATTCACCGCGGATGTAGATGTACGCCTGCTTCACGTTGTTCGCGAAGCAGGTGATCATGATCCCCTCGATCAGCTGGTGCGGATCCTGGTGAATGATGTAGCGATCCTTGAACGTGCCCGGCTCGGACTCGTCGGCGTTGACGACGAGGTAGATCGGCTTGCCGCTCTTGCGGTCGACCAGGCCCCACTTCACGCCGCACGGAAAACCCGCGCCGCCGCGACCGCGCAGGCCGGACTTCTTCACCTCGTCGATCAGCTCCTCCGGCTTGCGGGTGACCGCCTTGCGCAGGCTCTCGTAGCCTCCGTGCCGCAGGTAGCAGGCGAGATCGTTGGTGTAGCCGGGCTCGTCGATGTGCTGGAAGATGATGCGACGTTGTGCGGGCGCGGGCATGGCGAAAGGAAAGGGCGAAGGAGGGACGGGACGAAGAGCGGGACGGGGCGGGCGGGGTGAGCGGAGCGACTCAGGAGCGCGCGGCGGCCTCGCGGCGAATCTGGGCGGACAGTTCCTGGGCGCGTGCAACGTCCACCTTCTCGTGCAGCGCATCGTCGATCATCAC
>CAZEJZ010000736.1:0-1532 GCA_964512415.1 uncultured Opitutaceae bacterium | reverse complement strand
GGATCGAGCGCGCACCGAGCAGCGCCCAATTGTCGAGATCGGCCTGGGTATAGCCAACGACCGTGGGCTTGCCGGTGGTGCCGGACGAGGCGTGGATGCGCAGCACCCTGTCGCGCGGTACGGCGAACATGCCGAACGGATAGGTGACGCGCAGATCCTCTTTGGCGGTGAAAGGAAACTTGCGCAGATCCTCCAGTCGGCGGAAATCGTCCGGGTGAACGCCGGCGGCATCGAATTTTTTCCGGTAATGCGGAACGTTCTTGTAGGCGTGGCGGAGCGTCCATTTGAGACGCCTGGTCTGCAGCGCAGTGAGCTCGTCACGGCTGGCGATCTCGATCGGCTCGAGGTCACTGCGCTTCGGCCCGCCGCGAAGGATTTTGCCGGCGACGATAGGTGGCGTACGCGTGGTCAGGCGAAAGGCACGCGCTTTGCGTGCGATCCGCTTCCGGGGTGCCTTCTGCTTTCTGCGGACGGCCATGCGGCAATCCTCAAGCTGATCCATCATCGCCGGTTTAGCACAGGCCGCCGCCAGAATTCAGCCACTACTCCGCGGATAGTCCTCGGAGATGATGCGGGGATTCATCGGACCCCTCAGATCGGCCTTCGCTAGTGGTGAGCGCTCGGGGAGAGGGTCGAAGTATTGCGGACAGAGTAGCAGCATGTTGATGGTCTCGCCGTCAGCGGCGAGCGGCAGGCGCAGGACCTCGAAACGCCGCGTTTTATCGTCGATCTCCCGCTCGTAGAGGATCGTGCTGGGGCCGCGGGTCTCGACGATCTTCTGGTACGCGGCGATCAGGCTATCGCGATAGTCGGTATCGACGATATCGTCGACCATCTTGCCGGTATATTCGAGGCCCATGCGCTGGGCCATCAGCGAGCCGACCAGGCGAAAGCCGAAACGCAGGGGATCGTAGAGAACATCGATCAATGTCATGTTGCCGACCGCAAAGCGGAGCTCGACCGGATCGATATCCTGTCGTGAGGGAAAACTGCGGCCGCGTCTCCGGTCAGCCCAGTAGTCGTAAAGGCGAACGAGATTGGGATGGCGAATCCGCTTGCGGAAGCCGTGCAATGGATCCTGCGACTGATCGGCCAAAATCCCTCCCGGAAATCGCCCTGTTTGCCGTCTTAAAGACCTATGAGCCCTAGGCGCTGTCCGGCGTCAAGCCCGGCACCAGCTCGCCCTTGATCTGCGTCGAATGACCGCGAAAGATGGCGACCAGCTTTCCTGTCTGATCCGTCACCGTTACATCGCATACGCCCGAACGGCCGCCACGGTGCCTCTCTATACCCTCGGCGGTCAGCACATCGCCCTCGCGCGCCGGGGAGATAAAGCTGATGCTGCAGTTGTTGGCCACGGTCACCTTGTTGTGCGAATTGCAGGCGAAGGCGAAGGTGGAATCGGACAGAGTGAAGATCATGCCGCCGTGGCAGAGATGATGTCCGTTGCACATGTCGGCGCGCACGGTCATTCGCAGCTTCGCGTGGCCAGGCCCGACTTCGAGGATGGTGATGCCGAGTGCTTTGCTCGC
>CAZEJZ010000735.1:0-1532 GCA_964512415.1 uncultured Opitutaceae bacterium | reverse complement strand
CGTTCAAAAAAGTTTTTCCCCGACGATTTTCTTTCTTGGCCGGAAAACACCCTAGGCCGTCGGCGCCGCGGTGCGGCGGGAGAAGCTCAGCGATAGCACCACCGACGCACCGAGGATGAAGCCGATGATGCCCAGCGACCAGGTCACCGGGAACTTGCCGCCAAATGCTTCGTTGAGCCACACCATCTTCAGGCCGACGAACACGAGGATCAGGCCCAAGCCGTACTTCAGCGCCCAGAAGCGGTGCATCACGCCCGCCAGCAGGAAGAATAGCGCGCGCAGGCCGAGGATCGCGAACACGTTTGAGGTGAACACGATCAACGGTTCCTTGGTGATCGCGAAGATCGCCGGCACCGAGTCGACCGCGAAGACGATGTCACTCAGCTCGATGAACACCAGGGTGACGAGCAGCGGAGTGGCGTAGAGCACCCCATCCTTGCGGAGGAAGAAGCGGTCGCCGTGAAGCTGCGGCGTCACCGGAATCAGGCGGCGGAGCAGGCGAATGATCGGATTGCGGTCCGGCTCGATCGGCTTCTCCGGCGCAAAGAGGATCTTCAGCCCGGTCAGGATCAGGAAACCGCCGAACACCCAGATGACCCAGTGCAACTGCATCAGCGCCGCACCGATCGAGATGAAGATGATGCGGAAGATCAGCGCCCCGAGGATGCCGTAGAAAAGCACGCGGTGCTGGTACTTCGACGGAATCGCGAAGTACGAGAACACGACGACGAACACGAAGATGTTGTCGACCGAGAGAGACTTCTCGACGACGAAGCCGGTGAGGAACTCCAGGGCCGTCTGGTCCGCCAGCGCCGCCGCCTGGGCCGCCGTGATGCCCTCCGCCAGCAAACGTGGGTCCTGAGGCAGCTTCCACGCCGTGTACTTCCACAGGCCGAAGCAGAACGCCATCGCGAGCCCGATCCAAACCACGCTCCACGTCAGCGCTTCCTTGAAGCCGACTTCATGCGCCTCCCGGTGGAAGACTCCGAGGTCCAGCGCAAGAAACGCGAGGACTCCGAGGGTAAAGAGACCGTAGAACCACCAGTAGTCGGTGAACGGGAAGAGGGAGTAGTCAGGCATGGGTGTGGATTTCGGGCGGGCCGTGCGGCCAAGGGGATACCAAGTGCGATCCGCGTCTTTTCCGCAAACCGCTGCTCGTGGAAACAGCGCACAAGATTCCTTCCGAGCGACTTCACGAGAAGTTCGAAGCCAGAGGGTTGAGAGGGATCGGGGGCGCAACCCCCGTCGCGCGCATCCGCAGAGAAGCGCGGCTCACGGAGGAGCAAGGGGCCAGGAGCGGTAAGGGGTCGATTACTGAGGCTGAGTCTCAATCGCCCTAAGGAGAATGATTGGATATTGATATTGAGACTGATTCTTGTTTGACGGGCGGTGACGTTTTGGTCCACTCCACGGCCATGCAGCGCGTGCTCGCGTCATGTTTTCTCGGGATCGGGCTTGGCCTGGCGGCCCTGCCGTCCCTGCACGCGGCCGAACGTTCCACGCCGAGCTACTTGCCGGCTCGGGACGGCACC
>CAZEJZ010000734.1:0-1533 GCA_964512415.1 uncultured Opitutaceae bacterium | reverse complement strand
GAACGCGGGCTCGTAGCCGACAGCCGAAATGCGGAAGCCACGAACCGTCGTGTCGACGATGCCGCTAACGGTGCAGGAGCCCGTCGTTGCGGAGCACTCCTTGGTGTCCGTGACCGAATCGACGGAGAACGAATTGATCACGGCTCCAGCCGGGTTCTTTGCTTCGAACTCGATGGATGCGCTGAGTGCTGTCATGACCACCGAGACGGATCCTCCGGCTGCCGAGGTCACGCTGACCGGGCCTCCTGAGGCAGTGCTGTGGGCGTCGTGAGTCACTTCGACGGAGTATGAGTCAGGTTTGGTCAAGATGGTGCAGGTGCCATCAGCGCCGGTTCGACACGACGCGCCGCCTGGCGATGCGGTCGCAATCGCGCCAGCCAGCAAGGCGTTACTGGAGTCTCGAACAGTGACGAGAAGTGGAACGATCTCGACGGCGGCGGACGTCGTCAGCTGAACACACTGAGTAGTTGTTGCGCTCGACGAGTAGTCGCTGATCGAGAACTGAACCACCCTGCTCAAGAAACCTGGAGACGCGACCTCGACCGTGTAATTGCCCGGAGCGACCGGGGAAAAACTTGCTTCACCGGCTGCGACACTGTTGGGTGCCTTCGGGGACAGCAGGTAGCCGTCTCGGAGCACGGCTGAGAAGGTATTCACCTTCGTTCCGGCGAAGTCCGCACAGTTGGTCGCCGCCTGCACGATGAGGCCGGCGGGTTTGGCGACGAGAAGGAGCAGGCCTGCGTCGCGAGTTCCTGCGGAAGAGATGTCGACCGACTTGGCGGGAACCAGGTACGTCGTACCACTGTGAACAATCTCGGATCGGGATGTGAAGGTCCCAAGAGATCCGGGTTGATTATGGTCGATCTGCAATGTGTAGGAGCCGACCGGCACGTCCACGATTGTCGCGACGCCACGATCGAAATTGACGACGGTCCTGACGGGTCCGAACTTCTCCAGCGAGTTGCGTTTCACAAAGGCGTCGACTTCGCGGAACTCGGCGTCGGTGAGTCCCGAGTAGGCCTTGGCGAAGACCACCAGCCTGTCGCCGTCGCGCACGGCGAACGTATAGTCGGTATAGAGGTTGCTCCTCCGGCCATGCCCCTTCTGGGCATAGACGAGCACGGCGTCGACACTCATCGGGTCGACCTTCCATTTCCACCAGTCGCCCCGCCGTCTGCCGGTCTGGTAGGTGGACTGCATCCGTTTCAGCATCAATCCTTCGCTGCCGTTCTCTCGGGCGGATAGTCGCAGCGAGGCGAGGGATCCCCAGTCGGTGAAGTCCAGTCCCTCCGACAGGGTAAGGTTTCCCGCATTGGCCGTCTGCACGAGGGACTTGAGCAATTCCCTCCGCTCGGCGAAGGGTCGCTCCCGCCAGTCTAGGCCGTCGTATTCGAGGAGGTCGAAGGCCATGAAGCCGGCGGGTGCCTCGCGCAGTTGTCTTGCCGTGACCTTCTGCCGTCCGATCCGTGTCTGCAGCGTCGAGAAGGGCAGGGGCTTGCCATCGATGTTGCAACTGGCGGCGGCACCCACCGG
>CAZEJZ010000733.1:0-1535 GCA_964512415.1 uncultured Opitutaceae bacterium | reverse complement strand
CCGACCGCAGGATCCGCCGATCGATCGACGCCGACGGCCAGACGGGCGGTGCACAGGACATTGTGTCGTTCGCCGCGTACGCCGGCGACGTCCGCACGCTCGAGGTCGCCCGGCCGGACGACAAGATCGTGGTCGACAGTGTCCGCGGGCCGATCGGGTTCCTCGGCCAGGTCGTCCAGCGGAACTTCTACGGCAACGGCGTCGATGAGATCCTCGCCGTGGACCAGGTCTCCTGGAATGGCACCACGCCCACGACGAGCACGTTCTGGACGTTCACCGATCACCAAGACTCCGTCCGCGACATCGTCTCCGGGAGTGCAGGCACTCTTGGCCAGGTCGTCGAGCACCGGCAGTACGACAGCTTCGGGAAGATCGTCCGCAGGACGACCGGGCCGCAGGCAACCGCGCCGGCCACTGCAGGCGTGGGCATCGATTTTGGCTATGCCGGCCGGCCGCTCGAAGCACGCACCGGCCTCTCCGACAACCGCGCCCGCTGGTACGAGCCGGCAACAGGAAGATTCATCAACGAGGATCCCAGCGGCTTCCGCGGGGGCGACGCGAACCTCTTCCGCTACGTCGGCAACGATCCCTTGAACAAGGTCGATCCCAGTGGCTTGGCCGCCAAGTGGGCGAGCTATGCGGGCGGGATCTCGACCTCGGCGACGATGGGCTCGGCGGTTACGCAGCTCGGCTGGTCGGTGATTGGCCAGCAGATGCCGCTTTCGCCCACGGCGGTCAGCCCCGGCGTGTCGGCAATGGCGTTTGCGGGGCTGGGCCGTCTGCCGGGGGCAACGCCGACCTTCAGCATCCCCACCATGAGCCTCACTGTTTCGACGAGCGGCGGCACCGTTTACAGCCCGGCGGCGGCCACGTCCTACGCAGCGAGTTCAAGGGCGAGTACCAGAACTGCTACGTCACCCTCCACCTATGACCGCGTCAGCCTTGGAATCCACAGCATGCTGAGCGCCGCTGGGGCGATCCCTGGCTTCGGCGTTGTGCCCGACGCCATCGACTGGGTCTACACCTTGGCAGAATTGCCATTCGGGAAGTCCACCAGAACCGACCTGGCGTTGGCGACGACTGGGATTTTTGCCACCGCGGCACCCGTAGTCGGCGACGGCCCCGCGGCAGCTCTGAAAGTGGCTGCACGGGCTTCGAGAGTCACTGGGAACGTCGCCGCGGACGCGGCGCGGGTGGCGGGGCGCGTTGACGACGTTGTGTTGGTAGGAAAGAATACCGTAAAGAGTCTACCGCAGACTGGAGCGGGTTCATTCGTCGGTTCTGCCGACGAAGCGTATGCCGTAATCCGGGCCTCAAGTGATGATGTCGCGGCCATTGCTGGTCATACAAGGATAAAACCAGCGAACATTCAGAAGGTCAAAGACCACCTGTTCAAGGCCGTTGTCTCTACGCTGTCTTCTTTCGGGAGTTAGGCGATGCCACATGACGAGTTGTATGACGCCCTCGGCGTAGACCCGACCGCTACGCCTGAAGAGATCAAGAAGGCGTACAAGAAAAAGGCGGGGAAGGCACAC
>CAZEJZ010000732.1:0-1536 GCA_964512415.1 uncultured Opitutaceae bacterium | reverse complement strand
AGGCGGCGCTGGGGCGCGGGGTGCTGCTGGAGCGGCTGGTCGACAATCTCTACGAGCGCAATGACTACGAGCTGAAGCGCGGGCGATTCCGGGTGCGCGGCGACGTGATTGACATCATGCCCGCCTACAGCGAGCAGGGGCTGCGGGTCGAGTTGTGGGGGGACGAAGTCGAGGCGGTCGCGGAGTTTGACCCGCTGACCGGTGCCGTCACCCGTCGCTTGGAGCAGTTTGATCTGTATCCTGCAAATCAGTACGTAACGAGCAAAGGCAAGCTGGAGGGTGCGGTGAAGTCCATCCGCCGCGAGCTCGACGGGCGGGTCGCGGAGTTCGAGTCGCAGGGCAAGTACCTGGAAGCACAGCGGGTGCGGATGCGGACCAACTACGACTTGGAGATGCTGCAGGAGATGGGATTCTGCAACGGGATCGAGAACTACTCGATGCACCTGGCTGGCCGCAGCCCGGGATCGCGGCCGTTCTGCCTGATCGACTTCTTCCCGAAGGACTTCCTGCTGATGATCGACGAGAGCCACGTCACGCTTCCGCAGGTCGGGGGAATGTATAACGGCGACCGGGCGCGGAAGCAGATCCTGGTCGACTTCGGCTTCCGGCTGCCCTCCGCGCTGGAGAACCGTCCCCAGAGCTTTGAGGAGTTTCGCCAGATCACCGGTCAGACGGTCTTTGTGTCGGCGACGCCGGCACCGCTGGAGCTGGGCTGGTCGACGGTCGTGGCGGAGCAGGTCATTCGCCCCACGGGCCTCCTTGATCCCGAGATCAGCGTCCGACCGACCAAGGGTCAGGTGGAGGACCTGATCGGCGAAGTGCGAAAGGCCGTGGCCGCGGGCGAGCGCGTGCTGGTCACGACCCTGACCAAGCGTCTCTCGGAGGACCTGACGGGCTTCATGCGGGAGGCGGGTCTGCGGGTGGAGTACCTGCACAGCGACATCGATGCGATCGAGCGGGTGGAAATCCTGCGCAACCTGCGCCTCGGGCACTTTGACGTGCTGGTGGGCATCAATCTTCTGCGCGAGGGACTGGATCTGCCGGAGGTGGCGCTGGTGGCGATTCTCGACGCCGACAAGGAGGGATTCCTGCGCAGCGAGACCTCGCTGATCCAGACCGCCGGCCGCGCGGCGCGGCACGAATCAGGCCGGGTGATCTTCTACGCCGACGTGATGACGCAGTCGATCCGGCGGACGATCGACGTGACGAGCCGTCGGCGGGCGAGGCAGATGGAGTACAATCGGGAGCACGGCATCGTCCCGCGCTCGGTGAAACGCGCGGCTCAGGCGAGTCTGCAGCAAGCCCCGGGGGCGGGCGAGCCCACCGGGGAAGCGCTGGCGGCGGAGACCGGCTCGGAGGACGTCGAGGCGGTGATTGCGGAGCTCGAGGCCGACATGACCGAAGCGGCGGGCCGGCTGGAGTTCGAGCGTGCGGCGCTGCTGCGCGACCAGATCGATGCGCTGCGCAGCGGTGATGTGCGCAAGGCGGCGTTGGCACCCCGGCGTCCGGCGGCGGGGCGGGGGCGCGGTCGGCGTC
>CAZEJZ010000731.1:0-1538 GCA_964512415.1 uncultured Opitutaceae bacterium | reverse complement strand
GGCATCGGCCCCACTCGCCTGGGCAGAACTGCCCGCCGCGCCTGCCGCGCGACTTTCGATCGGCGCGCCTTTCTCGTCGAGCGTGACACCGGTACTGCACGCTGCGACGAGCGCAGCGAAGGTCAGGGTGAGCTCGGATCGTGCAACGTGGCGGGAGATGACCGGGCGGTGGGCGAACAGGCGGTGAAGGCGAAGCATCGGCGGGAGTGGATGACGAACGAACGGGGTGGGGATCAGGAGGAGACGACCGACCATCAACGGCCAACGGACGGACCAGCGGCGGACGGCGACCGGGGGACGGCCGGTCGTCGTCCGCGCCGGGCGATCAGAACCGGCGGGTCAATTCGAAGGACCACGTCCGGCCCGGCAGCAGGTTCTGGAAGACGCCGGGATCGTAGCTGAAGCCCTCGGACGTGTTCAACGGCGGTTCCTTGTCGGTGAGGTTGACCACGCCCAGCGACACCTTCGAATTCCGCAGGAAGAGCGGAGCCGCGGCGCCGAAGCTGTAGCCGACGTTGAGGTTGTAGGTGATGACCGGGTCGACCACGCGACGGTACACCGTCTGGCCGGCGGTGAAGAACGGCTCGATGTAATCGGGGCGCCCGAGGGATTCATAGATCGCCGCGGTGGTGGTGGCGCCGGAGTCGTGCGTCTTGCCGACGAAGTAGGCGCCGGCGAGGGCGGACCACGCGCCGCGGCGCCAGGCGACCGTCGTCGTGCCGCGCCAGCGCGCGGCACCGCCAGCGTACAGACCGTTGTTCAGCACCGGTGGGAGGTTCGCCGGAGCGAGGGTGGACTCGGACTTGGAAAGCCGGGACCACTCGGTGTTGAGGACCACGTTGCCGAACGGGGTCTGGGGCACCACGTAGCGGAGACCGAGGTCGACGCCCGCGTGCTCGCTGGTGGAGATGTTCACGAACGGACGGTTGAGGGAGAAGATGCGACCGGCGGCGGCGCGGAGGGCGTCGGGCGTGGCGGCATTGGCGGTGTTGTACGTCGCGAACACCGCGGCGTCCTCCGGCGTCAGGGCGTAACGCACGACATCCGGATCGCCCTTGTAGGCGGGCGTGCCGCTGCCGAGGTCGATCGTGGAGATGGCCTTGCCGGCGGCGAGTTGCGAGCGCGTGTAGGCGATGAGCAGGGCGGTGTCGCTGTCGCGGATTTGGGCTACGCTGCGCTGACCGAGCAGGTTCTCGCGGCTGATCTGCCACCAGTCGGCGGTGACGCTCAAGCCCTTGACCGCCGGGACATCGATGACGGTGCCGTAGGTGAACCCCTCGGATTCCTGGGCCTTGAGGTTAGGATTACCACCGAAGTACGTGCGCTGCACATACGGACCCTCCCGGGTCACGGTGTTGCGGTAGTTATCGGGATCGCCGGCGCCGGCCGAGATGGACCAGCGCGGGCTGGTGAAAAGGGCGGCGAGGCTCGGGGCCATGAAGCCCTCGTTGTAGGAGCCGCGGAGCATCACGGCGGGAACCGGACGCCAGTTCAGGCCGACCTTCGGTTTGGTGGTGTCACCGAAGTCGCTGTAGCGC
>CAZEJZ010000730.1:0-1543 GCA_964512415.1 uncultured Opitutaceae bacterium | reverse complement strand
GGCAGGCTGGGCCGCTGGCCCCGCGAGGGCACGACCTCCGCCTCCTCAGGGAGGGCTTGCGCGGGAGCCGCCGGGTCGTCGAGCAGTTCGACGACCGGCTCCTCGGACTGCAGCGGTGCGAGCTCCTGGCCGGTGACGGCGAGCAGGCCGGGGACCTTCGAGGCGGAGATCCACGATCCCCCGTCGCGGCTGACGGCGTGGACGGGCGTGAGCTGCCCCCTGGCGGCCAGGGTCCGCAGGCGGTCCCACGAGAACGGGCCCGACACCCTGCCCGCGAAGCGGACCATCCATTGATCGTGGCCGGGCGCGGTCAGCGGTCGCCTCCCTTCTGGACGAACAGCATCGTCCCTGCGGGAAGCCTCGCGAGGTCCGAGCCCTGGACCGGCTCGATCCCGCCGCCTGCGCCGCACCGGCCGATACGCATCACCGAGCGGCGGTTCCCCGCCGGCGCGTCGACGGCCCAGAGCTCGGCGCCTTCGGGAAGCAATCCCGGCGGCGAGGCCGCGCGGACCGCGTCGCCGTCCCTGATGAGGACGCCCGCGGGATGGAAGGCGCCGGCGAGCGGCGCCGCCGCGCCGGCCATCGCCCGGTCGATCGATGATTCGATGGAACGCAGGTCCAGCGAGCGGATGGCCGCGAGCCGCTCGTCCGCGCGTGCGCCTTCGGGGACGGAATCGATGCGGTCGGCCGCCTCGGCGCAGGCACGCCTCGCCGGCTCCGCCGCCTCCGCCGCGAGCGAACGGAGCAGCCGCAGGAGGATCCTGCGGGCGGTGGGCTCCGGCAGCCGCCGGTCCTCGCGGACGATCGCCGCGGCAGCGAGAGCGTCCGCGAGGTCGTTGACCTGCGGCTTGCCCGGCGTTGCCAGCGGGGCGAGGCGCTCGCGCAGCTCCCACTCGGCCGATTTCCCCATCCGGGCATGGCGGACGTCGATGTCGCGCGGCGTGCCCTTCACGGGCGTCACCGTCACCACCTCGGTCCCGTCAGGACGGCGCCGGCGCGCGAGTTCCAGCGGGTCGCGCTCCGTGAGGATGACCTCCGGCCTTCCGCCGTCTCCCTGGACCGTGACCGCGAACCACCAAAATTCCGGCTTGGCCAGCTCTTCCGCCACCGCCGCACGCCATCCGCCGACGGGCGCAAGCAGGTCCTCGAGCTGCGCGCACTGGGCGAGCAGCGGGCTTGATGGTCGCCCGGCACGGTAGGCAGCGAGCGCGGACCGGAGGCCGTCGAGCTCCTCCTGCCTCATGTCTGTGCCGGGGATCCTCGGCAGCCCGGGCCAAGCGAGCAGCGCTTCCCACGCATCCGATGACTCCGCCGCGTCACGGAAGTCCGGTGCCAACTGCGAGTCCGGATGCTCCGACGCGAACCGCCGGAGCTCGGCCGCGAGGCGGGCGGGATCCGCCGCGGCGATCCCGAGACGACCGAGCCTCGCATCCCGATCCGCGGCGACGCGCCGGGCACGGAGCTCCTCCTCGCGGTTGCGCAGCGCGACCGAGCACGCCTCGGCGGCGGCCGGCCCGCCCTCGATCGTGGCGGCCTCTGATGC
>CAZEJZ010000729.1:0-1550 GCA_964512415.1 uncultured Opitutaceae bacterium | reverse complement strand
GTCTTCCTCATCGGGAACCTCACGCGCGATCCGGAGCTCCGGGTCACGCCCAAGGGAACCTCGATCTGCCAGTTCGGCCTCGCGGTGAACCGCCAGTACAAGGACGACTCGGGCGCGACGCGCGATGAGACGACCTTCGTCGACATCGAGGCCTGGGGTAAGCAGGGTGAACTCGTCTCCAAGTACCTGGGCAAGGGTTCCCAGTGCATGGTCGAGGGTCGCCTGAAGCTTGACCAGTGGGAGGACAAGACGAGCGGCCAGAAGCGCAGCCGTCTGAAGGTCGTCCTCGACAACGTCCAGTTCCTTGGCGCCCCCCGTGGTGCCGGCGGAGCGGCTGCCGCCCCCGGTGGCGGCGACGACGTCGACCAGACCGCGCCCTCCGAGCGTCCCTCTCCGCCGGCGCGCCGGCAGGCGGCCGCGCCTGCGCCGGAGAACCTCGACGAGGACGTCCCGTTCTAAACCCTCCGGCCCCGCCTCCTGGCGGTGCCGTTTTCCCCGCCCGCAACTCCACCTTTCCAACAACGCATCCATCATGGCTCACAACGAAATTCTCCTCCTCAAGCCCGTCGAAGGTCTCGGCGGCGAGGGCGATCAGGTCCGCGTCCGCGCCGGCTTCGCCCGCAACTTCCTGCTCCCGCGCAAGATCGCGGTGCCGGTGACCCGCGCGAACAAGAAGCACGTCGACGCGCTGAAGAAGCGCCGTGCCGAGCGCGAGCTCTCCGAGCTCTCGGCGGCCCAGGAGCTGGCGAAGAAGCTCGAGAAGACGTCGCTGGCGTTCGCCGTCAAGACGGGCGAGGGCGGCAAGCTCTTCGGTGCGATCACCTCGGCCGACATCCATGCGAAGCTCGCGGAGTCCGGGATCAACCTCGACCGCAAGCGCATCCACCTGCACACGCCGGTGAAGACCCTCGGCAAGCACGAGGTGAAGATCAAGCTGCACGCGGACGTGAGCTTGGAGATGTCCTTTGACGTGGTTTCCGAGAATCCGATCGAGCCGGTCGCCACCGAGGCGCCCGCGGCCGACAAGAAGGAGGCCCGCAAGGCCCCCCGCAAGGAAGCCAAGGAGTAAGCCGGAGCCGGCGCCAACTCCCCGGTCGGAATGAGGAAGCCGCGACGCAGGTCGCGGCTTCCCGTGTTCTCGCCCCGAGCCTCTTTTCCGTTCCATCCCGCTGATGTCCGACGAACCGCTGGCACCCCGTCCGGCCCGACGGCCCCGCGCTGATGGCGCGGGGGCGGCGCCGGTTGGCCGATCGCTGCCGCACTCCGTCGAGGCGGAGGAGTACCTGCTGTCCTGCTGCTTCCTCGATGGCCTTGACGTGGTGTCGCGCTGCCTAGAGGCGCGCATCTCCGCGAATTCGTTCCACGTCCCGGCGCACCGGATCGTCTTCGAGGCGATGGTCGACCTCCATGAACGCCAGCGCCCCATCGACCACGTCACCCTCCTCGGCGCGCTCCGCGACCGAGGCGTCGACGAACAGGTCGGCGGCATCACCTTCCTCTCCGACCTCCTCCAGACCTCCGTCCTCTCCGACAACGCCGGCGCGTACGCG
>CAZEJZ010000728.1:0-1550 GCA_964512415.1 uncultured Opitutaceae bacterium | reverse complement strand
GAGCGACTCCCACGGCCCCGCCCGCAGGGCGATCGCCAGCAGGGGAAACAGGAGGAAGAGCGATGCGCGCTGCAGACGACGGAGGAGCGGGGAGGCAGGGGTGTTCATGCGAGAAGGACGGAGCAGCACCATCCGCGCTCGGGACCGCCGTGCCAAACCGTTTCGCGCCGCCTCACGGGGCCATTGGCTGAACGTTGACGGTCAGGCGGGCGGAAGCCTCCAGGTGCTCGGCGAAGCGGCCCGACTCGATTTCCGCCAGCAGACGGTCGTAGAAGGCCGGTTCCTTGAAGAGCCGCTGCTGCGGGATCCACTCCTTGCGCGCGACCGCGAGGGACGGCGAGCCGGAGCGGATCAGGGCGGCATTGGCATCGAGGTAAATCGCCGAGTTCCACGGTGCGGCGTGGCGGGGATCGCGGTTCGAACGGCGCGCCGACGAGAGAATCGCCGCCGCGAACAGCAGCACGCCCGCCTGCCAGGCGACGGCGCGGTCGAACAGCCCGTCATCGTCGCCGGTGAGCGCGACGAGGTGGGCGATGAGGATCGTTCCCGCCGCCGCGAGCCCGAGGGACGTGGTGTAGCGCGCGGTCGAAAACCACGGCCGGAAATGCAGGTTGGTGTTCGGCACGCAACGCTGGTAGAAACCGAGGACCTCGGCGCGCGGGTACTCACGGCCGCCGATGAGCAGCGGCGCGTTGGTCGTCCGGGAGTACCGCAGGAGTTCATGCGTGCGAAAGAAGCTCGCCGGCCCGCGAAGAAACTCCGCCCGCCGGCCCGCCGGCGGGGCATGAAGGGAGACGGTGCCCCCGCGAAGAATCTCCGCAACCAACGGGTTCACGGCCGCCTCCTCGCTGAAGAAGGCCCGCTTGTGCACGACAACCTCCGCCCTCGCGTCCTCGCCAAGGGGCACGGCATGGCGGTTGTCCGCCGAGCGGCAGAGCGTGTACAGCGTGTCCATCAGCAAAGCGGAGGATGCCGGGCGTGCGCGCACCGCGCAAGGCGCATCCGCCCTTCGGCAAATCCACGTCGGACCGTCGTCGCGGCGGGCTCGGCACGAGCCCAAGGAAGGTGTTGACAGAGCCGCCCCCGGGCGGAATTTTCTCCCGCTCAGCACGGCGGCCATAGCTCAGCTGGTTAGAGCACAAGATTGTGATTCTTGGGGTCGCGGGTTCGAATCCCGTTGGCCGCCCCAGCTGATTCCACCGCTCCGGTCTTGCGGGAACCTGTAGTGCTTGTTCCATACCGCGACCAAACCACGGCCACTGTGACCCTGCTCGCTCCCCGCTTCACCCTCCCTCTTCTGCTCGCCGTTACATTGCTCGGCGCGACGGTCGCGTCCGCCCAGCCCTACCCTGGTTTCGAGGACTTCTCGGGCGGCGATGCGAAGTGGGGCTACGCGTTCCGCTTTCCGGCCCTCACGTCCGGGACGAATGGCACGTTCACCTTCCGCGGCGGCGTCCTGGAGTTCACCAAATCCACGGGAATGGGAAGCCGCGCCTTGGGCTGGGACGGCGACGGGGTGGCGGGCAACTCCGAGTACCGCACCGCCGCGA
>CAZEJZ010000727.1:0-1560 GCA_964512415.1 uncultured Opitutaceae bacterium | reverse complement strand
GCGGCGCGGGCGGAGTCCGTCGCCAAGCACTTCCCCGGTTGCGCCGTGCGCACGGCGGCGGCCGAGGCGCTCCGGCTGCCCGGTGTCGCCGCCGCCGTAGTCGCCACGCCGCACGCATCCCTCGCGGAAATCGCCCGCGACGCCGCGAGCCTCGGTCTCCACGTCCTGCTCGAAAAGCCCGGCGCCATCAGCGTCCGCGAACTCGAGTCCGTCGCCGCCGCGTCCGCCGCCTCCGGAGCGCGCGTGCGGCTGGGCTACAATCACCGGTTTCACCCGGCCCTGCGCCGCGCGCGCGAGATCGTCGACGCCGGCGAGATCGGGCCGCTGATGTTCCTTCGCGCCCGCTACGGCCACGGGGGACGCATCGGTTACGAACGCGAGTGGCGCGCTGATCCGGCCCTCTCCGGCGGAGGCGAGTTGATCGATCAAGGAGTACACGTGATCGACCTCGCCGGTTGGTTCCTCGGCGACTTCAGCCGTGTCGAGGGACACGTGGCGACGTACTTCTGGAACATGCCGGTCGACGACAACGCTTTTGTTTCGCTGCGCACCACGGGTGGTCAAACGGCGTGGCTGCACGTGAGCTGCACCGAGTGGAAGAATCTCTTCTCCCTCGAACTCTACGGGCGCACCGGGAAGCTGGCCATCGACGGGCTCGGTGGCAGTTACGGGGTCGAGCGCCTGACGTACTATCGCATGCGTCCCGAGATGGGGCCGCCGGACACCACGGTCTGGGAGTTTCCGCGCGGCGACGATTCGTGGGAGCGCGAATCCGCCGCGTTCATCGACGACATCCGCACGGGCCGCGAGCCGTCGCCTGGTCTCGCGGAGGGACTTCGCACGCTCCGGGTGGTGGAGGAAGTCTACCGCTTGAGCGCACCCGGCTCCGGCTCGCCCATTTCTTCATGATCATCACCCGCTCTCCCCTGCGCATCTCCCTCGGCGGCGGCGGCACGGATCTCCCGTCGTACTACCGCGAGCACGGCGGCTTCCTCGTGGCCGGCGCGATCGACAAGTACGTCTACATCACCCACCACCGCACGTTCCAGCCGGAGATCATCGTGAAGTACTCTCGGCTCGAGCGCGTCGCCAGCGTCGACCAGGTCGAGCATCCGATCGTGCGCGAGGCCCTGAAGCTGGTCGGCGTGACCGCGCCCCAGCTTGAGCTCACGTCGATGGCGGACATTCCCGGCGGCACGGGTTTGGGAAGCTCAGGCAGTTTCACCACGGCGCTGCTGAAAGCGCTGCACACCGCGCAGCACACGCTGCACTCTCCGGCGGAGCTCGCGGAGCAGGCGTGCACGATCGAACTCGACCGCCTCGGTGAGCCGATCGGGAAACAGGACCAGTACATCGCGGCGATCGGCGGGATCACGGCCTTTACCTTCCATCCCGACGGGCGCGTCACCTACCGGCCGGTCGCCCTCTCCGAGGACACGCAGTTCACCCTCGAGGACAACCTGCTCTTGTTCTTCACGGGCTTCACGCGCAGCGCGTCCAATCTGCTGCGCGATCAGAACGAGCGCTCCAAGCGCGCGGATCCCGACATGCTGGAGAATC
>CAZEJZ010000726.1:0-1564 GCA_964512415.1 uncultured Opitutaceae bacterium | reverse complement strand
AGCTGCCAGATGACCCAGCTGGGCGTGGCTCCGACGTAGTCCTTGTCCCCCTGCATCGTGTGGCGGACGCCGTTCCCGTCCACCCAGTCGTAGTGCTGGCTGGGGTACTCCCACAGCGTGGTGGCGAGCAGCCGGAGCGGCGGGCGGCGGAAGGACTTGCCATGCATCGCCCAAGTATATAGATTCGGATTCGCCCCGCCGGGGCGGGCTGCGTAGCATCTCCCGCCCGTGGACAGCCTCACGAAGTCCATCCTCGCCCTGCTCGCGGCCATCCTCCTGACCGGTGGGTCGGGTGCGCTGCGTGCGCTGCACGTCGCCGCCGAGCACCGCGAGGGGCACGCCGCGGCGCTCGCGCGCGCGGAGACCGCGCCGGCCGGCGCGGATGGATGCGGGGACCACGATCACCACGACGCCGGCGAGGCGCCCCGCGGCAGCGACCACGCCCCGGGCGGGGACGCGCACTGCGACACCTGCGACCTGCTCGTCGCGCTCGTCGGCATGGCCGGGGGGTCCGTGCCGGTCCCGACGTTCCATGCGTTGGTCGCCGTCGAGGACGCCGGCGCCCCGCGCACCCCGCCGGCGCCCGCGCCGCTGCGCACGCTGGCCGCGCGTCCTCCGCCCTCCTGCTGAGCCCCGTCGCTTCCCCGCCCGGATGCCCCGCACGCGCGCGGCCGCCGGGATGACGCCGCTCACGCAAGGACCGACACCATGCATCCGCCTTCCCGCACCCGCGGGGGCGATCGTGCCTTCACGATCGTCGAACTGCTCGTCGTCATCGCGATCATCGCGACGCTGATCGGCATCCTCGTCCCGACCCTCTCCATGATGCGCCGCACCGCGGTCGCGACCGCGGACCTCTCGAACCTGCGCAGCCTGGCGGCGGCGCACGTCGGGTACATGAACATGAACGGCGAGCGCTTCGTCGACGCGGGCATGCCGCACGGCACGGTCGCGTCGCCCGAGTCGTCGTTCGTGAACCGCCTGAAGCCCTACTTCGGCGGCAGCCCCGTGGCGCTCCGCTCGCCGCTCGACCAGAGCGTCCACTGGCCGCTCGAGGTCGGCGGCGACGGCGTCCCCGTGGTCGAAGGGCCCTTGCCCGTCTTCCGAAGCACCAGCTACGGGATGAACAACTGGCTGTCGCGCACCTATTCGCCGGCCGTTGCGCTCGACGGGCCCGGGGCGGGCGTGGACCGCCTGTCGCAGGTGGCGGTGCCGGAGCGCATGGTCGGGTTCCTCCTGATGGCCGAGTCGGGCAGCTTCGCCTCGGCAGACCACGTCCACGCGGAGGACTGGGCGGCGAGCCCGGACCCGGCGCGCACCGCGGCGACGCAGGCCGCAGTCGCGGCCGTCGACCGAGACCGGCCAGGCCCAGCCAGCCGCAGCAACTACGCCTTCCTGGACGGCCACGTCCAGACCCACGAGTTCCGCGACGTCTTCACCGACGCCGCCCGCAACCGGTTCGAGCCGCCCGCGCGGTGAGACCGCACGCAACCGCACACCCCAAGGAGACAAAGGAAACCCCCATGGACACCAACGCAACCCTCGACCGGCTCGCCTCCACGCT
>CAZEJZ010000725.1:0-1568 GCA_964512415.1 uncultured Opitutaceae bacterium | reverse complement strand
GATCAATCGGGTGAGCACCACCGAGGCCTCGGACCGCGCGAGGCCAGCGCCGAGACAAAAGTGCATGCCCGCGCCGAAGCTCAGGTGATCGCGCGCGTTGCTCCGCTCCGGATCAAACCGGTCCGGGTTGGGGAACACCTCCGGATCACGGTTGGCGGAGCCGATCAGTTGGAAGATCATCTGATCGGCGGGCAGCTCGACGCCGCCGAACGAGTGAGCGCGCTTGATGCGGCGGAAATTGCGCTGTTTGGGAGCATCGAGGCGGAGCGACTCCTCGATCGCGTTCGGGATCAGGCGCGGCTGGGCCCGGACGGCCTCCCAGTGGGAGCGATCCGAGAGCAGTTCCCGCAGCAGGTTCCCGATCAGATTCGTGGTCGTTTCATGTCCCGCCGTCAGCAGGGTGTTGCAGGTGGCAAGGAGTTCGTCGCGGCTGAGCCGGGCGCCGTTCTCCTCGGCGGCGGCGAGGACGGTGATCAGATCCTCGCGCGGATTCCGGCGCCGGTCCTCGATCAGCGCTGTCATGTAGGTGAAGAGCTCGGTCAGGCTCTGCTGGGAGGTGAGGGCGCTCGCGAAAGCCGTGCGCCCGGAGCCTTGGAATCCGAGGATGTCCGATGACCAGCGCTTGAACAGGTGCCGGTCCTCCGGCGGAGCGCCGAGCAATTCGGCGATCAGGACCACGGGCAGCGGGTGGGCCACCTCCGCCACGAAATCGAATTCGCCCTGGGCGACCGCCGCCTCGACCATCTCGCGGGCGAGCGTCTCCACCCGGGGCTGAAGCGACGCCACGGTCCGGGGCGTGAAGGCCTTTTGGACCAAGCCACGCATCCGGGTGTGATCGGGGGGATCGGAGCCGATGACATCCTTCTGCGCGTAGTAATGCCGCAGCTTGGCGAGGGCCTCGCGCTGCTCCGGGGCCATGTCGTCGAAGAGCAGGGCCTGGCGATTCTCATTGGAGAGGTTCTCCTTGTCGCGCAGCGAGACATCGACGTCGGCGTAGCGCGACACGATCCACGCGTTCCAGCGTGGACTCCACGCGATGGGGGCTTCCTGCCGCAGCCGGGCATAGGCGGGGAAGGGGTCGCTCAGCATCGTGCTGGAGACGAGAAGGTCGTCGAGATCAGGAGGGACGAGGGGCTTGCTCACGGGAAAACGGGAGCGTGCGAGCCGGCTCGGTGCGGGGCAAGCTCTCGCGAAGGAGGATGCGGGCGTCCACGCGGGCGGGCGTTCCGGCCCGGTCCGCCGGCGTCCCGGCGCAGTGCGGCGGCGCCCGCGGAGGGAGGTCCGGGCGTGCCGGCGGCTAGCGCACGACGGAAGGAGTTTGCCGGTTTCCGGCGGCGCGGTAGGCCTCCAGCGCCCGCGGCATGGCCTCGCGCAGTTGCACGATGCGGTCCGGGGTGGGCGGATGCGTGGACGCAAACGCGGGCGGCCGCGGCTGCGAGCCCGTCTCGGCCTCCAGTTTCTCGAGCACGGTGACCGCAGCCTCGGGATCGAAACCGGCCCGCGCCGCGTACATCAGGCCGATGTAGTCCGCTTCCTTCTCCTTGTCGCGGTCGTACGCCAGCATCTGC
>CAZEJZ010000724.1:0-1571 GCA_964512415.1 uncultured Opitutaceae bacterium | reverse complement strand
TCTCTGCCGCCGTGAAGTCCGATGTCTCGTCCTCAGTTGCGCCGGCAAAGCGCTCAACGTCCTTTGACCCCGACGTCGCTGCTGCTGTTGGCAAAGTGATTCGAGCGACACGCGAAGCGCTGGGACATTCACAGGACGGATTTGCACTCATGGCGGGAGTTGATCGTTCCTATTACGGCAAGCTGGAGCGCGGCGAACGGCAGCCCACGGTAGGGCTGCTACTACGTGTTGCCAAGGCTTTGGGCGTATCCGGCGCTGCCTTGCTCGCGGATGCAGAGGCTCTCCTTGCCGCTCCCCCCAAGCGGAAACGTACATCAAGTCGTTGACCCTGGAAGCCGGCCATTTGCGGCAGCTTGGCGCTGCGAGTGAATTGCGGTGCTCTCCAATTGGCTCTTGAGTTGCTCCAGAAAGCTTAGAAAGTCGACATCCATGGCCTGCAGCCAGGCCCAGAGTTCGACGACATCCAGCCGACGTTCGCCACACTCCACCCGACTCACAACTGCTTGGGACCGTCCAAGGCGGGCCGCAAGATCAGCTTGCCGCAAACGGCGGGACTGCCGCGTTCTACGCAACAGGCTTAAAAGTGCATCGTTGGAGCGGCTGTGGAGGGACTTGTGCATCGTTGACCTTCGGAGTGGCACCGTAGACCTGCCGAGCAAATATCCAGAAAGCGCATGTATTGCCGGCGCTGATAGGTAGTCAAGAGCGTCAACGTTGTCGTTATGCAAGGGGCTGGGCACAATTTTGACGGCATATGAGCCGTGGCCATTTACTCCCTCTCTCTCGTTTCCGTCCCTCGGGTGTCTGTGTCACAGAGACATGCGTCATATGGTGACCTTCTTGAGGGAGCAATGGCGCCCGAAGGCTCTGGCGCCTGAGGAGCCTCTCTGCCACCCAATTTGGGCGCTGATAGCGCGAACTTCAAAAGGGCCGTGGCTGTCGATGGAGGTCTTCAACGGACGCTCGGTGGACTCCGTCCTGACGAGTTCACCACCTGATGCAGCGGACTGGCTGCGCCTAGTGGGGTCGAGGCATCTCAGAGAGGTTTCGTTGATGGTTCCTGATGCGAGGGCCGCTGCCAGATGGAATCAGGTCGCCATCATCGCCATTTGGCAAGTGGTGAACTCTGACTCAGGCCTGCTCTACTTCGAGGACAAGGCTGGGACGGTATGGCACCCACTCGGGCGGCGCTGCTCCCGTCTAGAGCATGCCGAGGCAACCCGCATTTGGACCATTGCTAGGGCCGGGGGAAATACGGGCATACATGAAGCACGCTAGCAGCAACTAAGCCCTTCGGGACGTGCTCGCACCGCCGCGAATTCCCGAGCTTCACATTGAGACCGTTTGCCGGTGCAGATTTGACGTTTGTCCACTGAACCCGGGGCGTTCACGCTCAAGCCGGCTCCTGCTGTGTCGTGCAATGAATGCCACCACCACCCGCTGCGATGCCATCGATGTTGAGTTGCACCACTTCGCGACCCGGGAACTGCTCGCGCAGGATGGCCAGGGCGTTCCGATCCCTGGAGGTGTCGCCAAACTGAGGGGCGATCACGGCGCCGTTGCAGACATAG
>CAZEJZ010000723.1:0-1573 GCA_964512415.1 uncultured Opitutaceae bacterium | reverse complement strand
GAAGGTCGACGCGCGGCGGGGACCGCGGACCGACGGCGCACGGCGGGGAGCGCCCGCGCGTCGGTGGGCCGGTCAGCGGAGGAAACCGCGGACCAGATCGTAGAGTTGGGGTGATTCGAGCAGGAAGGAATCGTGGCCGAGATCGGTGTTCAGCTCGGCGTAGCTCGCCCGTTTCCCGGCGCGCAGCAGCGCGAGGGCGATGTCGCGGTTCTGTTCCGGCGGGAAGAGCCAGTCGCTGGTGAAGCCGACGATGAGCGACTCGGCCTGCACCGGGGCGAAGGTTTGCTCCAGCGAGCCCTCGCCGGCCAGGTCGAAGGCATCGATCGCGCGCGTGATGTAGAGGTAGCTGTTCGCGTCGAAGCGATTGATGAAGCTCTGACCCTGATGGCGCAGGTAGCGCTCGATCTCGAACTCGAAGCTCGCGAAGCCGGGCGCGGTGCCCGCGCCCTCGGTGGCGGCTGCCCCGGCGGCTTCGTTCGCCGCGGGTTCCGTCGTCGCCGTCGCGGTGACGGGGGTCGTTGCGACCGCGCGCCGCCGCCGGCCGAACTTGCGGTCGAGACCGGCGTCGCTGAGGTACGTGATGTGCGCCATCATGCGCGCGATGGCGAGGCCGACGCGCGGACCGCCGTGGCGCGGGTAGTCGCCGCCGTTCCAGCCCGGGTCTTGGAGGATGGCCTGGCGCCCGACCTCATTGAAGGCGATGCCCTGGGCGCTCTCGCGGGCGGTCGTGGCCATGGCGATCACGCGCCGGACGAACGTCGGGTACTCGATCGCCCACTGGAGCGCCTGCATTCCCCCCATGGAGCCGCCGATGACCGCGTGCAGCGCGGTGACCCCGAGCGACTGCAGCCACCGGTGCTGCGCCCGCACCATGTCCCGGATCGTTACGCCGGGAAACGAGATCCCGTAGGCGCGGCCGGTGGCCGGGTTGATCGAAGCCGGTCCGCTGGAACCTTGGCAGCCCCCGATGACGTTGGCGCAGAGGACGAAGTAGCGGTGCGTGTCGACCGGCTTGCCCGGCCCGATCAGATTGTTCCACCAGCCAGGCTTCCGGTCGCTGAGGCTGTGGATCCCCGCGCAGTGATGGTCGCCGCTCAGCGCGTGGCAGATCAGGATGGCGTTGTCGCGCGCAGCGTTGAGCCGACCGTACGTCTCGTAGCGGAGCGTGTACCCCGGCAGCACCTGACCCGAATCGCAGACGAACGGCTCCTTGCTGACGAAATCACTCGGTGCCACCAAGCCGACCTCGCCCGGCTCCGAGACGGGGGAAAGAGGGAGGTCTTCGGCGTCGTTCATGGCGGCGGCTGGGCCCGGGAACCAAGCAGGAATCCACGCGGATGAAAAGCGGGGATCGCGGCCAACCGACCCTCCGACCCGAAGCGGGAACACCATCAGCAGCAGTGTACCCCAAAGCGGCTTAATGGATATTAATTTGCATTGCAGATAAATAGCGATAATTCCGTTTCGGTGCATTGGCCGCGACCCGAACATTTTTCGATTCGCTATAGGTTCGGGCGGAGTCTTGTTTGAGGCCCCTTTTTTATGCGTCCCCTCGTGCAGATTTCGCTCGATC
>CAZEJZ010000722.1:0-1577 GCA_964512415.1 uncultured Opitutaceae bacterium | reverse complement strand
TCTGGATCGTCGCCTCGATCTTGGGCTTCTCGTTGTGGCACTGGTCGATCATGTACGCGATCTTCGGCGCGCGGCCGCGCTCGGCGGCGAAGCTGTGGATCTCGTGAAAGATCCGGAAGACCTGATAGGGGTCGATCGAGCCGAGCGTGAGATCGTCATCGGCGTAGCGCCGGTCGTTGAAGTGGAACCCGCCCAGCATGTCTTCATCGAGGAGGAAGGCCACGATCTGCTCGATGTTCTGCCCCGCGTAGTGGTGGCCGGTGTCCACCAGCACCTTGGCCCGCGGTCCCGCCTTGCGGGCGAGCACGTAGGCCATGCCCCAGTCCGCGATGTCCGTGGCGTAGAACGCCGGCTCGAAGGGTTTGTACTCGACCAGCATCGTCTGCCGCGGCCCGAGACGACGGTGGAGCGTGGCGAGCGCCTCCTCAAAGCGGGCCTTGCGCGCCCGCAGGCTCTCCTGACCCGGGTAGTTGGTGCCGTCGGCGAACCACAGCGAGACGTACTCACTCCCAAGCGCCTTGCCGATCGCGACGGAATCGAAGCAGTGCTGCAGGGCCCGGCGACGAACCGCGGGGTCTGCGTGGCCGAAGGATCCCCACTTGTACTCCTGGTCCTGGAAGAGATTGGGGTTGATCGCGCCGATCCGCACGCCGTGACGGCGGGCGAGGCGGGCGACTTCCTTCGGATCCTGGCCCGGCGCGAAATCCCACAGCACGTGCACCGCCACCGTCGGACAGCAGCCCGTCAGCGCATGCACGTGGCCGGCGTCGGCGAGCTTGTCACCGAGGTCGATCGCCGCGGCGTCCTGAAAGAACTTGCCGAAACGCGTGCCGGTGTCGGCGAATCCCCAGGAGGGAGTCTCGACGGCGAAACCGTCGAGCACGGGAAAGAGGCGGGAGGCGAGGGAGGCGGAGGGCATCGGAGAAAAGTGTGAGGAGAGTGCTCCGGGGTGTCGCCACGAAGCGACCTACCCCAGGCCTCTCGTCAGCCTAGCGGCGCACCGGCCGTTGGGGAGTCGAAAAACCGCCGGGCAAGCAAGGATGCAAAAGGACAGTCCTAAAGCGACTCCGCGGCGGCCGCCGGCGCCTCCGGCGGCGGGGCGAACCGCAGTGTCAGCCCGGCAAACAGCGCGAGCAGCGCGCACGCCGCCACGAACCAGTCGCCGTAGCGGACATAGAAGCTCTGCTGGCCGATCCACCGGAAGTCCCGGGTCACCTCCACGGCACGCGCCCCGCGGAAGTAGATGCCCCGCTCGGGGTCGGTAACGACCGCGCGCGTCACACCGAATTCATCGATCCAGCCGCTCCAGCCGCCGTTGCCCGCCCGCAGGACTGGCCGACGCGTCTCGACCGCCCGGAGCACGCTGTGCGCCGCATGCTGGTAGGCCGCGCCACCCTCGCCGAACCACGCATTGTTCGTCAGTACCACCAGTGCATCCGCGCCAGCCCGCACGCTGCTGCGCGCCAAGCTGGGGAAGATGTCCTCATAGCAGATCAACGGGCCCATTGCCACCGGCACATCCTTCATCAGGAAAACCATCGGCGCCGGGTCCGATCCCGGCGCGAAGTCGCCCCCAA
>CAZEJZ010000721.1:0-1589 GCA_964512415.1 uncultured Opitutaceae bacterium | reverse complement strand
TATCTCGGCAATGGGGAGCGCATGACCGAATTTCGGGAGTACCAACAGGTCATGGGGTTCCTTGACACGCCCTATGGTCGCGCGAACTTCAACTATGGCAACGGCGTCAGCTGGGTGCCAAAGGAGACGCCGTGAAGCCGAAAACCATCCCAGTGATCGCAATGTGCCCGCGAGTACTGATTTCCGCTCTTGCCATCCTTTGCGCTGGAACTACCCACGGCCAACCCACAAAGATCTTGCACCCCGAGGCCCAGGTTTTCCGTGCCGGCGACCACGCCTACATCATCGGCCCACCCTCACCTATCGATATTCTTGGCTTCGTGCAGAGCGTTTCGGTGGCACCCGGATCATCGGGCTGGGTGCTGATCAGTCGTCGTCGTCGAATAGACACGGATGCCGCAACTACATTGCCCGCTTTGCAAGAATACGAAACATCGTACTCCCTCTTTAACGTGGTTTTCGGAGAGTGGCGCCCGCTCGACAGACTTCCCTACGCTGACGCGCCAAGCTTGAGGATCATTCATGGGGCTGGCCATGTCGTAATTTTTGCCACAATGGGGGCAGTCAACGAGCCGCAGCGTAGTTCTAAACAGTTCGCCTATAACGGAATGACCGGACAGTTCCTTTCACTCCCAGACAATGAAGATGCGTGGGTGCTAGATGACCAGCGATTCTTGATCCAAGCGGAGGGACGGCTGACCATTCTTAATGGAAACGGCGAACGCACGCCCGTCACTCCAGAAGGAACGAAGTACAACGTCACCCTCACCAGCAACCCATCCCAGTTCTTGCTGAGCCACAAGGTTGGCGACCGAAATGTCCAGTGGTCTTTGCTAGATGCCAGTACGAACCGAATCACAGCGTTAACTCTCGATCAAGCCATGGCTTTGGACCACCGCAATGTTCGCCCATTACGGATCGTGCAAGAGCCGGATCCGCACGCCGCTGATACATTCACGGCCTGGATTGATCGCGCCGACAGCAAGGCTCCCCGGGTTCTGCCCAACTCATTCTTAACTCCTGGCCTCCACGGCGGAAAACTGCCTCACGAAGTGGATACGAGTGTGCGGTTGGCGGCTGAGCTCGTTCGTACAAACACCTTTGCTTTTAGCGGCCTGACCTACAACGCCCTGAACCAGCCCAGTGCCGCTTGGTTTGTGAGAAATCATCAACTGTTTACAAGGAGCATCGAGGCGATGTCTCTGGCAGATTACGAGGCGCACGTGCGCAAGTCCGTACAGGAGCAGGCTATGAATCGTGCCAAAACGGTGGCCACGGCCATCATGATCTACTGTTCTGACTACGATGGAGCCACCCCAGCCAACCCAACTTGGCAAGAGGCCGTGAAGCCGTACTTGCGGGATGCCGCCTCGATGAACGGGATCGTCTACCTCGGCGATGGCAAGCCGCTCAGCGAGATCGAGAACCCATCGTCGACCTTCATGGGCTTCCTGGACACGCCCTACGGCCGGGTGAACATGGCGTGGGATGGGAGTGCCCGCTGGGTGCCGAAGGAGACGCCGTAGCACAAGCTACGTTGAGGAGTCCAATCTACGTGCCTCGATTCACCCCCACAGTGACCGCACTCG
>CAZEJZ010000720.1:0-1593 GCA_964512415.1 uncultured Opitutaceae bacterium | reverse complement strand
CCGCAGGGGACCAGCCCCGCCGCCCGCCGCCGCCCGCTGCTGGAGGCTGGCGTTGGTCACGGTCGAGGCGCCGATGATGTTGACGCCGGCGCACTCGTGGTCCGCGGTGACGATCGCGAGGGTGTCGGGATTGGCCAACACGAACTGGCGCACGCGCTCGATCGCGCGGTCAAACTCGATGGTGTCGAGGATCCAGCGCTCGGTGTCCATGCCGTGCGCTTGCTTGTCGATCGAGGCGGCCTCCACCATCAGCACAAAGCCGTTTGGATTGCGGTTGAGCACCGTGAGAGCGGCGGCCGTCATCTCGTCGAGCATGGGCTGGTCGGGGAAGCCGAAGTCATCCACCACCCGGCTGGTGCCGCGGCGCTTGCTGATCTTGTCGAGCGCGACGTTCATGTTCGAGAGGGCGAAGAGGCCGAGCAGGCGGTCCGTGCCAGCCGGGATCGCCCGCAGTTGCGTGGCATTGGCCGCATAGGTGAACCCGGCGGCTTGGAAGTCCCCGAGCAGGTCGCGGCCCGGGTCTGAGGCGCCGCGCGCGACTCCCCAGCCCTGGGCAAGTTCCGCTGGCAAGACGTAGTCCGTGCCCGGATTCCGGGCGGAACCCGGGGTCGAGCTCGGCAGGAACCACTTGCGCCCGCCACCGAGCAGCACCCGCAGGCCCCCGACAGCCGCGGCCTCGTCGAGATACTGGTCGCAAATCCCGGTGCCGGCGCCCCGGTTGGCCGTGTGCGTGCCGAAGGCGCCCGGGGTGGCATCAAAGACGTCCGAGGTCGTGACGATGCCGAGGGACTTGCCCTGTGTCCGCGCCAGGTACTCGCCGATCAGTTCCACCCGCGGGTTGTCAAAGTTGTCCGTCGTGTCATCCGGGAACACGCCCTGCTGGTTGTTGTTGGATTTGTTGCCGTTGGCGTAGATCGCCGCGCCGGGGGAAGAGTCGGTGATGATCGAATTGAGGGAGGCCGTCTGCAGGATGCCGGTGACCGGAAACTGGTCCATCGCCAGCGGGGCCAGCGCCTTGCCCTGGGAGACCCCGTTGAGCACGATCCGCGCCGCGGTGCGATGCGCGATCCCCATCCCGTCGCCGATGAGGTAGATGACGTTGCGGGCCTTGGCCAACCCTTGGGCCGCGGGGAAAGCGACGACCTCGAAGTTACCCTGCGCCGTAGCTACGGCCCCGTCACTCTGCGTCGCCCGGACGGTGAGGAGATGGACGCCGGGGACCGCGACGCTGTAGGCGCGGCGCGTGCCCAGGGTGGTTCCCGCCGGCAAGCCGGCGACGGTGGCCGCGGAGAGGGCGGTGGCACCGCCCACCGGCGAGCCGTTCACCGCGAACTCCACGCGCACGATGGTCTGGCCGGGATCCGGCCGGATCGTCGCCTGCAGGTCGAACCGCTGGTTGGCGATGAAGCGCGAAATCACCGGCGGGTTGGGATCCCCGAAGGAAAAGAGGCTGCTGGGCGGGGTGAGGCGACTGACCGCGGGAGCGGCCCAGATCGGCGCGAGGCCGGGGAAGGCCCCGACGGCCGCAAGGCCGAGGAGGCGGAGGAACAAGGACGGTTGGGATGGGATCATCGGAAGATTCAGGGCGTGACG
>CAZEJZ010000719.1:0-1599 GCA_964512415.1 uncultured Opitutaceae bacterium | reverse complement strand
GACTCCACCGGATCTTGGAAGATCATCTGCAGGTTCCGCCGGTGGACCTTGAGTTGCTTCGTGGACAAGGGCGCGAGGTCCACGCCGTCGAACCGGATCGAGCCGGCGGTGGGCCGGTTCAGTCGGACGATGCTCTTGCCGAGCGTTGACTTGCCGCAGCCGGATTCGCCCACGAGGCCGATCGTCTCGCCCGCGCGCAGCGTGAAGCTGACGCCATCCACCGCCCGGCAGACTTTGCGGGCACGCTGGAACACGCCCTCCTTCACCGGGAAGTGCATCTGTAGGTCCCGGACCTCGAGAAGCGCGGCGCTCATGCGTGGACCTCCGCGGGACGACCGAGCTCACGCCACCGGTGGCAGGCGACATGGTGCCCGGCGGCGACCTCGTCCGTCGCCGGCTGGACCGCGCACGCGTCGACGCGATGCGGGCAGCGATTCTGGAAGCGGCAACCGCTGGGCAGATCGGCGAGACCGGGGACCATGCCCTCGATGATGCTGAGGCGGCTCTTGCGCGGTGTGGTCAGGCGGGGAATCGACTGCAGGAGGCCGCGCGTGTACGGGTGCGAGGGGGCGCGGAAGATCCGCTCGACCGGTCCGGACTCCGCGACCCGTCCGCCGTACATCACGACCACGTCATCGCACATCTCCGCGATGACGCCGAGGTCATGCGTGATCAGGAGGATCGCCATGCCGATGTCGCGCTGCAGCGAGCGCATGAGATCAAGGATCTGCGCCTGGATGGTCACGTCGAGCGCGGTGGTCGGCTCATCGGCGATGACGAGTGAAGGCGAGCAGGCGAGGGCCATGGCGATGACCACACGTTGGCGCATGCCGCCCGACAGCTGGTGCGGATACTCGCCCACGCGAATCTCGGGCGAGGGGATGCCCACCTTGGCGAGCATCTCGACAGACAGCCGCAGCGCTTCGCCGCGGTCGCTCGTCCGGTGCAGCAGGAACACCTCGCTCAACTGACGTCCGATGGAGTGGACTGGATTGAGCGCGGTCATCGGTTCCTGGAAAATCATGCCAATCTTGCCCCCCCGGATGCGTCGCATGGCGTCGATCGGCAGGGAGGAGATGTCCTCGCCCTCGAAGAGGACCTTGCCGCTGCGGATACGCCCCATGGGCTGGGGCAGGAGACGCATGATCGAGAGCGCGGTGACGCTCTTGCCGCAGCCGGACTCTCCGACCACGCCTAAGGTGCGCCCGCGGCGCACCTGCAGGCTCACGCCGTCGACGGCCGTCAGGGTGCCGGCATCGGTGTCGAAGGTGGTGACCAGGTCGCGGACGTCGAGGATGACGTCGGCGGGCGGGGACGATGGGGCGGCGGCGCTCACGCGGGAAGCAGACTCAGCGGGCGTATTGGTCAAACGTCAGTTCCTGGGCGGGAAACGTCTTGCCGGAGCGACGCGCCTCCTCGGTCTCGCGGCGGGCGTCCTCATCGATCCAGCTGAGGAAGAACTCGTCGGCCGTGCGGCTCTTGGCGACGTTGAAGCCCTGCGGCCAGCGGACATGGCGGGCGTAGCCGACGCGGTAGAAGGGCAGCGCCCACCCGTTCACCCATGAGGCCTGGTCGTAAATGATCTCCTCGATCTGGACC
>CAZEJZ010000718.1:0-1600 GCA_964512415.1 uncultured Opitutaceae bacterium | reverse complement strand
ACGATCCGCCATCGTCTCGGTATTGCTGATCTTGCCGCTGCCCGCGAACGAGCTCATGGTGCGGGAGATCAGCCTCCTCGGCTCCATGCGGTATGGCAACGTCTTCGACGAGGCGATCCGCCTCGTGCAGGCCCGGAGGATAAAGGTCGATCGGCTGATCACCGATGTCTTTCCCTTCGCGCGCATCGACGAGGCGATGGCGAAGGCCGCCGGAAAGGGCCGTGCGCTCAAGGTGCAGGTCACCACCATGGACGCGTAGCCCGGTGCCGGCGCGCATGGCGCTCAGAGTTGCCGCCCGAGCGCGAGCAGCCGGGAGCGCAACTCGGCGAGGTAGCGCCGCGCGCCCTTGATCACGCTGCCGTCGACCAACACAGCGTGAATATGGCGCGCGAGCCCGCCGCTCTGGCTCGCTCCGTAGGCCGGGATGAGGGCGCCGCCGGTGAACGTGAGCAGCGAGGCGATCTTGACGATGCAACCTCGGCGGCGCGCTAGGCAGCAGCGCAGGCTCGCTGCGGGGCGCGGAAGGGACCGGGAGTCGTCAGCCTCTTGATTCGGCCGGCCAGACGTAGGTTTGGCTGAAACTGGCGGAGAGGGAGGGATTCGAACCCCCGGGACCTTTCGGCCCAACGGTTTTCAAGACCGTCGCGATAGACCACTCTGCCACCTCTCCGGTGGGGGCGTCGCATCACCGGAGCGACCGGGCGCGGCGACCTTGGCTAGATCGCCGTCGAGGGTGCAAAGCGAGCGGCGCGCCGCAACGCCAAAACGCGCGGGAGCATGGCCGGGTACCGGCTGGCGCCCGACTTCCGGGCGCCGTGGCGCAAGGGTGGGAGAGCTTATTCACAATGACGTCATTCCGCTGGACTCCCGGCGACGCGAGCGGATGCATGGAGTTCCTCCCATGGATTCTTCCCGCCCTCATCTTTTCGGTGTCCTCGCCGGCGTTTTTCTCGCCGCCGGGATCGCCTTCGCCTCTCTGGTCCTCGCTGGCGCGTGGACCCGCATCTCCGAGTCGCAACTCATCTCGGTCACCGGATCCGCCCGGCGCAGCGTGCGCTCCGATCTCGTGATCTGGCGGTCCTCCTACCAGGTCGAGGCACCGACGCTGCTCGATGCCCACAAGCGGCTCCGCGAGGACTTCGCGAAGGTGCAGCGCTTCCTGACGGAGCGGGGCCTGCGGGAGGTCGCCGTCGGCCCGGTGCAGATCCGCGAGGTCACGGAGCGGGTCACGCTGCGCGATGGCGCCGAGTCGACCACGCGGCGGGTCGGCTACCGGCTGAGCCAGGTCGTCGAAGTGCGGTCCCCGGAGGTCGACCGCGTGCCGGGGCTGGCGACCGAGAGCGCCGAATTGCTCGAGCAGGGGGTCACGTTCGTCTCGGATTCGATGGAATTCATCTACACCAAGGCGGGCGAGGCGAAGGTCGAGATGATGGCGGAGGCGACCAAGGATGCCCGTGCACGGGCGAACCAGATCGCGGAGAACGGCGGCCGCGCGATCCGCGGCCTGCGCGAGGCGCGGATGGGCGTGATCCAGATCAACCCGCTGCACAGCACCGCGACGAGCTGGGAGGGCAACAACGACACCACGGCGCTGGAGAAG
>CAZEJZ010000717.1:0-1601 GCA_964512415.1 uncultured Opitutaceae bacterium | reverse complement strand
ATCGGCATCGTCGTCAGCATGGTCAGCTACCTTCTCGGCCTGCACAACGATCCGGAGAAGCTGAAGACCGCCAACACCGTCACGCAGGTCGTCCTCTTCGTCATCTCCGTCGCCGGCGCGCTGCTCGCCATGCGCGCGGTCCGTGCCGCATCGCCCGACGGCAGCATGTCCTACGGCCGCGCGGTCGGCATCGGCACGCTGGTGTCGACGTTCTCCGGGCTCATCTCCGCGCCGTACCTGCTGGTCTACGGTCTCTTCATCAATCCGGAGTACCATGAGTTGATCTACCAGCAGGCGCTTTCCGGCATGACGCAGGCCCAGGCTGACGCTGCGGGTGGGATGATGCGCTTCTTCACGGGTCCGATCTGGACCGCAGCGATGGTCCTCGTCATGTCCCCCCTCATGGGCGCGCTGCTCTCGCTGATCCTCGCCCTGTTCGTCCGCCGAGCACCCGCGGCCGCGACCGCCGCACCGGTGGCCTAGGCAGTCGGCCCGGGGCCGCTTCCCGCACTTCCGGCCGCGGGCCGGGGCTCCGCCTCAGTCGGCGCGACCGCCTCCCGCAGGAGCGCCGCGACCGCCGGCGGGAGCCGCAGGGCCAGGGCGGCAGTCGTCGCTGCCGGACTCATCTTGCGGGAGGTTTTTCGGAGGATGTCGACGAGTTTCTCGCGCGGATACGCCGCGTGCCGCTGCACGAAGCCGAGGATCTCGTGCTCAAGGAACACGAGGCAGGCCGCGTCCTCCAAGGCCTGCGTCCCCGGGTTGGTCTTCAACCCAGTCTTGGAAACCCACACCGCGACCTCGTCGGCCTCGGCTGCGGCCACCCCGGCAGCGAGCAGCAACGAGCGCGCCCGCTCGGACTGCCGGGTGTAGAGCAGGCGCCGCCAGGCATGGTAACCAGGCTTGTCGAGGGGGAACGAGGCGCGCGGCACGCTCCAGCGTTCGAGATGCTGGCAGCGGGCCGCCAGCCGCAGGATCGGCGGCGCCTCCGGCACCAGGCGCCCAACCCAGGTCTCGATGCGGTCGGCGTACACCCTCTCCGCCGCTTGGCCGTCGGGAGCGCGTTCCGGATCGGCCGCGTGCGCCGCGTCGATCAGCCGGCGGGCCTCGTCGTAGGCATCCATGGCAGCTCAGCTTCCGCGGCCCCCGTCACGCCAGCAGCTTCGCCTTCTCGCGCGAAATCCGCCACCGCACCGGCTCACCGCGCGACCAGTGCTCGTACTCCTCCAGCATGCAACGTCCCATCCGTCGGCATTCCTCGCCCTGCGAACCGGCGATGTGCGGGGTGAGGATGACGTTGGGAAGCGAATACAGCGGGGAGCCCGCCACGGGCGGTTCCGGCCACGTCACGTCGAGCACCGCCGTCAGGTCCGGCCGCTCCCGCAGCGCCGCGATCAGGCCGGGCTCGTCGACGATCGCCCCGCGGGCCGTGTTGATGAACGTGGTGCCGGGGCGCATGGAACGGAGGTGCTCGCCGCGGATCATCCCTTCCGTCTCCTTCAGCCACGGGGTGTGCAGGCTGACCACGTCACTCCGGCGGAACAGGTCCTCAAGCGTCACCTTCTCCACGCCCAGGCTTTCCGCCTCGGCGGTGGAAAGAAAGG
>CAZEJZ010000716.1:0-1613 GCA_964512415.1 uncultured Opitutaceae bacterium | reverse complement strand
GGATGTACGAGGTTCCGTCCGCCTTGTCGGCCAGCACGGACCCGAGCCCGAACGCCGGATCCGTCCTTGAGGTGCCCCGGAGTTCCGGGGTGTCCCGCCACTGCTTGAGTGCAGGCGGTCCGTCCACCTCGGCGAGGTCGTAGGCTTGGTCGAGCACGGCGTCGGCCGCCCGGAGGTATTCCTGCAGGTGATGCCGGGATGTGCGCAGGGCCGAACCGATGTTCCTGAAGCCTTCCACCTCCTCGTCGCTGGGAAACTGGCCCGTGGGATCGAAGTCACCGGCGAAGCCGAACACATCCTGAATCGTGTACAGGTACTCCGCGCGGCTGAGACGCCGGTGTACGACCCGGCCGCCCGCAGCCCGGGCGATCGTCTGGGCGGTGACCAGCTCCTTCTCGATCCACTCAATCATCGTCCGACGTTCGTCATCCGTCGGCTGCAGCTCGTCGGCGGGCGGCATCTCGCCGAGTTGGAGTTGGTGCAGCACCTCCTGCCAGCGCTCCCCGACCGCGAGGTCGGAGCCCACCGCCAGCGGCAGGTCGTCAAACTGACGGTCGCCCTTGCGAATGTCGGCACTATGGTGGCAATCGAGACAGTAGGCCGAGAGAAAATCGGCCGGCTTCGTGATGGCGGTGTCCGCCGCCCGGAGTGGCCACGCCCCGACGGTCACGGCTAGAAGCCCGAAAAGAGCAGCCCGCATGGCTACAGGAGGATCTGATTGAGATTCCCGGTGCTCGTGCCAAACTTATGGCGTTCGACTCCCATCTGCTGCAGCAGCGTGACGTAGAGATTGCAAAGCGGAGTCTGCTGCCGACCGTTCTTGGGGAAGAGCAGGTGCCGTCCATGCTTGAAGCCGCCGCCGGCCAGCAGCACCGGAAGGTTGGTGTTTGCGTGCGAGCTGGCGTTGCCCATCCCGCTGCCGAACACAACCGCCGTATTGTCCAAAACGGTGCCGCCGCCGATGTCTTTCATCGACGCGAGTCGACCCAGGAACACATCCAACTCCTCGATCAGCGCCGTCTCCACGATTCGCAATTGGCGCAGCTTCTCCTCGTCCTTGCCGCTGTGGGAGAGGTCATGGTAACCTCGCGTCACTCCGGGGATCAACGTGACCGGCAGGCTGCCGCCGATGTTGAGCGTGATGATGCGGGTGGCGTCGGCCTGAAGGGCGAGGGCCGCGACTTCAAACGTGGCCCGCACCCGATCCATCCCGCCGTGGATGCTCGATTTCGGAGGCGCACCACTCGTCTTCGGCATCGGCCGATCCAACCACGCCGCGCTCGTCCGGTTAATCCGCTCGAACTGACGCATCGCTTCCATGAACTCGTCCAGCTTTTCCCGGTCCCAGCGATCGAGATTCGGGGCGACCCGCTTGGCGTCCTGGGAGATGAGATCGAGCACCGAGTCGTTCTCCGCGAGCTTCCCGCGGCGCGCATCTGTCGAGGCCTGATCCCCTGGCCGGAACAGCAGGTCGAACACCGCCGCCGGGTCTTCCATCTTGGGGATCGCGATGCCGGAGCGGGTCCAAGAAATCGCATCCCCTCCCCCCTCACCGAGGCAAGGGACGGGGAGCCGGGGCAGGGCTCAACACCCCTCCTCCACCAACCCATCCA
>CAZEJZ010000715.1:0-1618 GCA_964512415.1 uncultured Opitutaceae bacterium | reverse complement strand
CTACAACAAGCGGATCGATCGGAATTCGGATGACAACGTCGTGGCGGTGGGGTCGTAGCGGGCGGCGGGCCTGTATCAACCCGGCGTGGCGACGACGAGCCGCAGTCCCACGTCCAGCGCGTCGAGGGTCCTCAGGTGCCCGTGGCGGGAGTCCCATCGCCCGCTCATCAAGTCCCGCGATACCTCGGCCACGACGCGATCGACAACCTCGACCGGCATGCGCGCGAAGCCGGAGGTGGCCGCCCGCGCATCGGCATCGAGCACACGCTCCGGGTGCGCCCAGAACGAGCCGAGCATCCAGTCCGGCGTGTCACGCGGGATGGACACCTCATCGATGCGTACGTCGCCGCCGAGCCACTTCGCGAGCTGCTGCGGCGGCGGAAAGATCCGAAGATCCAGCTCGGCCACTTCCCGCAGGTACTCGGCCATCAGCCACATCGAGGCGCTGACGACCGGGTCGTAGGTCAGGATGACGACCGGCCCGCGCGAGACGCGCCGAAGCTCGCGCACGCCTGCCTCCTGCTCCTCGTCCCAGTGGTGGACGCTCAGCACCGTCATCGCCGCGTCCACGGAACGGTCCCGCAAGGGGAGGTTGCCTGCACTGGCCGGGATGGCGGGCGCGAGCTCGCGCGGGCGCTGCGCCGCCATCACGTCGCTCGGCTCGACGGCGATCACGTGCCGATCCGCCGGTTCGTAGGCGCCTGCGCCCGCCCCGACGTTGACGACCGTCCGGGCATCGGCCAGCGCGGCGTGGATCAGCGCGCGGAACCGGGGATCTTCTCGGCGGGTCCGCGTGTAGCCCTGTCCGATGCGGTCATAGCGAGGCATGGGCCCTCCGAGGCGGTGACGAGGATCGGTGCCGGATCACGGGCTCTCCACGGCCAGCGGCTTGACCAGGGTGTGCCGGTTGAAGCGGCCGACGTGCGCAGACCTTTGGGTGGGGAGGCCGGCTGCGCGGGCGACGATCCTATTCCACCCTTTGGCCGGGAGCGCGTCGCTAGGATCTTTTCTTGCCCGTCGGCGCCGACAGCGCCAGGCCACCGGCCCCCGCGCAAGCTCCGCATGAGCCATGGCCACCCACTCCGACGCCTTACCCTCCCGCCCACCCGCCTCCGAGAGCGGCTCCGTCCACGAGGGCGATGCGGCCGCCTGCCGCGACTGCGACCATCCCCTTTCGGCGGAGGACCGCTTCTGCAGCGCCTGCGGGCAACCCACCCGGATTCACCCGCCCACGCTGTGGGAGTTCGTCCACGAGTGGCTGCTGCACTACGTGGCGCTGGAGGGCAAGCTGTGGAAGAGCCTGTGGGCGCCGATGGCCCGCCCGGGCTTCCTGACGCTCGAGTACCTCGCGGGGCGCCGTCAGCGATACGTGCAGCCGCTTCGGCTGCTGCTGACCCTGGGGGTGCTGTTCTTCTTGGTCCTCAAGCTGGGTTCGGCTGTCGAACTTGCAGTCGATGACATCCAGTTGTCCGTATCACCAGCCCTGCCCGCCTCGGCGGCTTCGCCTGCCTCCTCGACTCCCCCGTCCACCCACCGCCCCGCAGGCGGCCCCGTCCCGGTTGTGCCGCAAGACGCTGAAGATGCCAGCGCCTCCCGGGGCATCGACATCGAACTTCCC
>CAZEJZ010000714.1:0-1639 GCA_964512415.1 uncultured Opitutaceae bacterium | reverse complement strand
GTGCTTTGCCCGCGGACTCACAAGGTCGAGCACGGGGCCGGTAAACGGGACACCGCCCCCGGTGACGAGCACGCGACGCGGGATCCCCTGCGCCGCACACGCAGCGTCGGTCAGGTCAGCCGCCGCGCGAATCTGCGGCACCGTTAGTTGACCGCTGGCGGGCTGCACAAGCTCGCCGCCCCACGTCCAACCGTTGACCGAGCCCGCGTGCCACGCGGTCCAGCGTTCCAAGTCGGCCTGCTGGAGCACGTCGCCATCGAGGTCCACCGTGACGTGCCACGACACCTCGCGCGAGGTGCGCGACTGGTACAGCGCGAGTTGCTCGGCCAGCGTCGAGGGCGCTCCCGTGGGCGCCGCCGCCGTGCAGATCGTGCCCTTCGACGTGTGCCACACCACCGCGATGCACTCGTCGGCCGCGCGCCTCCCGCCATCAGTGATGGCCGGGGCACGCTTCGGGTCATCGAGCCACGTCACAACGCGGACACCCGGCACGGGCACGCGCTTCCCGTCGATCACCAGACCTTCGCTCACGTCGTTCTCCGACGCGCACGGTACGCGACAAAGCCCGCCGCGAGCAGGGCCGCGCCAAGAATCCACGGCACGGCGCTAGAGGAAGGCATCGCCCCGGCCATCGTCGCCAAGGGCGCAGGCGGCGCATCGCTCGGCGGTCGCGCCGGGTTTGCCATCACGTCCGCGATGCGCCGCTGCATCTCCTCGCCGCTCCACGCGAGCACCGCAGGCGAGAGTTCAATGTGCGGATGATCGACGTGCGGACTCGACCCGACATAAGGTTCCCACGCGCCCGCGATGGGCGAGGTGTACCACTCAACGCGACGCCAGACCACGCCCTGCACGCCGAGGCGGTCGGCGTTCCGCACCAGCAAGTTCGACAAGGCGTCGCCCGCAGCGTTGCCCGCAGGCGTGTCCGGCTCCGCGATCATCGCATCGACCGCGCGGCCCTCCTCATGGAGGTCGCGCCGTCGCCCTGCGGTTGAGGGCTTCTTCGGTGATCGGCGGGTTCCCGCGGAGCGAATCCCCGGCCAGGTACGGATCCATGCGGCGAATGCCTGCACCGCGGGCGGGATGGGCTTCTGCGTCTCCTCGCCGTCTACGGCAACGAGGCTCCCCTGCTGGAACGGGATCTTGCGCTGGAAGAATTCTCCGCGCTCCCGAGTGAATGCATCCGGCTCCCATGTACTCAAGCTCATCTTCGCCGCCTTTTCTTCGCTCGCATCATGGGCGGGCAACAGTACGTTCTCGCGGAAACTACCGCAACGAAGTGACATACCTTGGATTGCACGCGATGATCCGCGAATGTCCGCGCAAGTCCTGTCCTCGTCACGAAACTTGACGATGATTGCCTTCGATCCCGCGGGGATCGGAGTAATTGTGCCGCCGATCCCCAATACCGCGGCCGACGTGTTCCGCGAGCACCCAGAGGTCGAGGTCGCCATCGATGGACCGATGTTCACGATCTGCCCTGGGCAGCCAAGGAACTATGACCAGTACCAATGCGGCACCGTGTCTTATCGACTGTATGACGCGCAAAGGCAGACCAGCGTTGCTGGGGAGCGAAGCAAAGATCGCGTCGGACTGACGTTCAGCCTCATCGGTGGACGATTGATTGCCGCGCGCGGTA
>CAZEJZ010000713.1:0-1643 GCA_964512415.1 uncultured Opitutaceae bacterium | reverse complement strand
ATCTGCTCGCGCAGCTTGGCACCCCAGCGCAGGAGCAGCGGCGCCGTCTTCACGCGGGTGGAGTACGTGAAGTCGAGCGCGGCGATGTTCACCTCGTCGATGACGGAACGGACGTCATCGTTGATGGCGGGGTTCTTGTAGCTGGCGAGGCTCGCCCAGTCCGCTCCCCCAGTTTGCACGATGTTCCAGTCGCCCGACAGCGGGTCCGACCGGGTCGCCCGGAACTGCACGTTGGTCAGACTGTCGGAGAGACCGAAGCCGGCGCGACCGTCCCGGAGAGTGCCGTAGTCATTGACCGATTTGGACGTCGAGAGGCGAGCCTCGACGAGCAGGCTGCCAATGCGCCACTCCATCTTGGGGCTGATGTTGTAGCCATTCGTGGTCTTGGTCACCGTGCCGCCCGAGGTGGAGACGAGGCGATTGCTGGCTGATGCCGTCGACGTCGAGTTGGTGAAGAACGTCGTCAGCCCATCCCCGCCCGCCACCGCGCGCCCGTTGGTCGCGCTGGTCGTGTTGGCGGAGGCCCGGAAAGCCACGTTACGGTTCCAGAACTTCGCCTCGTAGTCGTTGAGGATCAGGTTGAGCGAGAAGACGAGATCGTTCGTGGCCTTGAAGTCGACGGTGCCGGTGTACGTGGTGCGATTGGTCCACTTGGGGCCGTCCTTGAACGTAATTTCGGTGAGCACCTGCGGACGCGGATCGGCGGCCGACGGCGTGCGCTGGTAGGCGTGCTGCACGCGATACTGCTCGTTGTAGAGGTTGGAGACACTGTAACCGAGGAGAATGCCGAGGCGATTGTTCAGGAAGGAGTCCGCGAAACTGAAGCTGGCGGTCGGCTTGTACTTGCGCGAGACGCCCTCGTCGCCGGGACCCGGCGTGCGGCTGAGCGTGAGCTCCTCCGAGTTGAAGCCCGTGCTGAGGGCCCAGCGAATCAGCCGGCCGCGACGGTCGAACGCCCGCTTGGGCTTGAGATTGATCGTGCCGGCCGGCGCATCGGCGTCGAGATTGGCCGGCGTCACCCGTGAGATCTCGATCGACTCGATGGAGTTGATCGAGACCTGCTCGAAGCTGAAGGATCGCCCGCCGCCACCGGTGGATCCGTTTTCCGTGCCGCCGTACTGCATGAAACCGTCGGCACTCGCCGACTTCATGCCGTCGATGGAGACACCGGTGTATTCCGGATTCAGACCACCCAGACGCGGGCCGCGGGTATCTGCTTCGACATACTCCATCTCGATTCCGGGAAGATACTTGAGGAACTCACCGACGTTGCCCTCGGTCACGTCGCCGAACACGTCGGAGGCGATGGAGCGGCCCAGATCCATCGAATTGCGCTGCTCCATCAGGGCCTTGGCGTTGCCCTCGACTTCGGCGGAGACCACATAGGCCGACATTGCGACCGTTCCGTCGCGCGTGGCCGACCCCGCCTTCGCCGGAGCCAACTCGATTTCGACCGTCACGGTCTGCCCGGCGGCAACGACGAACGGGGTGCGCGTCTCGGGGAGGCCGACATACGTCACCACCATCTCGCCGGGGCCGGCCGGCACGCCGGTGAGGCGGAAGGCGCCTCCCGCACCGCTGACGCCGGAGACATCGGAGCCCACCACGCGGATTTCCGCGTTACGGACATACTCGCTCGTGGC
>CAZEJZ010000712.1:0-1644 GCA_964512415.1 uncultured Opitutaceae bacterium | reverse complement strand
GCCGGTGCGTCCGTGGCATCCCGGCGGCGAGGCGGCGGCCCTGGGCACGCCGGAGGGATGGTCGGTGCGCGTCGTCGAGTTTCCCGCGGCGCTCAGCGGCGCCATCTTGGTGCGAGTTCGGTTGACCGGCCCGGACGGCCGTCCGAACGAGGAGACTCTGGCGTTCCGCGCGCAACTCTGGCGCGAGGCCTGGGTGGCTCGAACCCCGTTCGAGCGCGGAGCGGCGCTCGATCCCGCATCCTGCGACGTGCGCCGCATTGATGCGCTGCGCGAGCGGGAGGCCCTCTCGACCGGCATCGTGCAGCCGGGTGACTGGATGTTTCAGCGCAACGTTCCCGCGGGTCGGCTGGTGAGTTGGCGCGATGTCGTGCGGCGCGCCTTGGTGCGAAAGGGCGACGTGATCGAGGTGGCAGCGGTCGACGGCCCGCTGCAGGTGACGCTCAAGGCCCAGGCCATGCAGGACGGAGGTCGGGGAGAGACGGTGCGGGTGCGAAACCTGGACTCCAAGCGCGAGTTCGCCGCCCTCGTGGTCGCCCCCAACCGCGCCGAAGTGCGTTTCTAATTTTCGTTCCGCCATGTCTCCGTTCTCCCTTCTCTTCGTCGCCGCCGTCACCGCTTCCGCCGCCCTGCCGCTTGAGCTCCGATCGGAGTCGCTCTGGACGGCTCCAGGCAATTCGGAGCGTCCGATGTTCGCCGACCGCAAGGCTTCCCGGGTGGGCGACATCCTGACGGTCGTCGTGCTCGAGAACGCGGCTGCGCAGTCCTCCCAGAAGAAGTCCACCAGCTCATCCGCCAACGTCGAGGCGGGCGTGGAGCAGTTCCTCTTCCCGCCCTCAATCAGTCGTCTCGGCACGCACAAGGGTGCGTTGCCGTCGGCCAGCTTCGGGGGAACGAGCGACTTTGATGGAGGCGGTCAGGTGAACAATAGTCAGACCCTCACGGCGCGGGCGGCGGTGTTGGTCACCTCCGTCCTTCCGAACGGCAATCTCGTCATCGAGGGCGTGCGCCGAGTCGTTTCGGCCGGGGAGACCCAGCACGTCGTGCTGCATGGACTCGTGCGGACCGATGACGTCAGCCCCGGCAACACCGTCCTTTCCAGCAACATCGCCGACGCCCGCGTGGAGTTCATTTCCGAGGGCAGCCTGACCGATGCGCAGCGCAAGGGCTGGCTCGCCCGTCTCTACGAGACGCTCCGTCCCTACTGATCGCTGCGCGACCTGTCCGGCTCCCTCATTCCCCCTTTTCCTTCGTCATGCCTTTCGGTCTGCTCTCCTCCTTCGTGCGGCGCACGCTTTGTGCCGGCCTGGCCGTGATCTCGTTCGCCCCGTCCGTCTTCGCGTCCCGGGTCAAGGACCTCACCTTGGTCGGTGGAAGCCGCGAGAACCAATTGGTGGGCTACGGTCTGGTGGTGGGCTTGGCGGGCGACGGTGACTCGAACGCGCAGGGGACGCTCCGTTCGGTGGCCAATACGCTGCAGCGATTCGGCATCACCGTCGATCCCACGCAAATCAAGGCCAAGAACGTCGCCGCCGTCATGGTGACGGCGGATGTTGGCCCGTTTCTCCGCACGGGCTCGCGCATCGACATCACGGTCGCATCGATGAGTGATGCCAAGACGCTGCAGGGCGGCGTGCTGCTGCAGAC
>CAZEJZ010000711.1:0-1653 GCA_964512415.1 uncultured Opitutaceae bacterium | reverse complement strand
CCTCGGGATCAAGGATCAACTTCTCCGCGTAACTCTTCGGGTAGCGGATGTCGTGCAGGTTCCCGTTGCGCAAGGTGAAGAGGGTGCGACCAATCTGCTCAAAGTCCTTGCTGCCAAAATCGGTCACGTCCCAGCCCAGCATGCAGTCGCGCACCTCGTCATACTCCGACCCCGCCCGATCCCAGTCGGCCGTGGTCCAATACGCGTAGCCGGGCAGTTGCACTTGGAACGCGCGAAACACCTCTTTGGCGATGGCAATGCTGGTTTCGACACGGGCGCGGTTAAGTGGAGCGGAGGGCATAAGAATAAACGCGACGGCAACCTCAGACGGCCTCGCCGGAGCGAGTCCTCCCCCGCGTTGGCAGGAGCAGGCGCGGCCCTGCGGGGGCCGGCAGACGGAGGTGCGAACGAACGCGGAAGTGAGGGGTGCGAAGCTGGATGGCCGCGAATTCAAGTCTTCGGCTGCGGAACTGCGAACGATCTTTTGCTTTCCAGTAAATCCCCGATCGGCCGGCTGGCGCGGCCGGCGCGCGCGGGGCAGATGATGCCGGCGTTTACTGGAAACAGGGGATGGCCTTCCTCCGGGCATCGGAATCCGTACACACTGCCCGGCAAGGCTGAGCGCGCGGCGCTCGCGCCAGAGTGACCCCGCGACCCCGGTTCGACTTCCCCGTGACCCCCGATCCCCTGCCTGCACTGCCTCATTTCCCTCTGACTCGGCGCCGTTTTCTGGGAGGTTCGGCCTTGATCGCGGCCGGCGCGCTCGCGCCACTCGAGGTCGACGGCCAGACCGGCGGGCGTCCCGCCGCGGCACCAGGCGCGACGCGCCCGGCAAGTCGGACGCAACGCGGACCCATCCTCCGCTACTACGTGCCGCCGGAGAGCCGGGACGGGCATCTCGCGGAACTGATCGCCACCTGCGAGCGCACGGGGATCACGGCCGTCTCCCTGTTCACCACCGAATACCTCGGCATCTCCCAATTCAAGGACATGGCGGAGCTGGAGCGCATCTGCGCGCATCTCTCCACGTGCGCCGCGCGGCTGAAGGCCGCCGGGCTGGCGTTTCACCTGAATGTGTTTCACACGCTCGGGCATCTCTATGCCTCCGATCGCGAGATCCGCGCGCAGGGCTTCCAGCGGCAGATTCACGCGGACGGAAGACCGGGAGCGCATCCCGTGCTCGATCCGTCATGCCCGAGGCTGGGAGCGTATCTGCAGGAGGCGTATCGCCGGTACGCCCACCTGCGCCCGGAGTTGCTGTTCGCCGACGACGACTACACGGTGAAGTTCTCCCAGTGCTTCGCCCCGGGGCGCGTGGCGCGATTTGCCGCACACTTTGGCTGCGCGGCCGATCCGGTCGCCATCGATTCCCTGCTGACCGGCGGCGACCGCGCCGCCCGGGCCCTCATGTCGGAGCTGATCACGGACGACCTCGCGTCCCTCGCGGCGACGTTGCAGGAGGTGGTCCATGGGGTGTCGCCGGACACGCGTCTCGGCTACATGCATGCCGACACGGTCACTCATGACGTCTCGCGCGTGGCCCGTGCCTTCGCCGGCAACCAGCGCCCGTTCGTCCGTCCGCAAATCCAACTCTACCGGGAGAATGCCCCGCTGGCGGACTACCCGGAACGCTTCTGGGGGCTCGATGGCTGG
>CAZEJZ010000710.1:0-1655 GCA_964512415.1 uncultured Opitutaceae bacterium | reverse complement strand
GGGGGGGGGCGGGCGGGGAGGGAGCAGGGAGGGGGGCGGCCCAGCCGCTGTCGCTCGAGTGGTTCCCCCACCCGTTCTTCGCGCTGACGGATCGCCTCATCGAAGCCGAGGTCCCGCCCGCCTGTCGGCTGGCCGAGAATCCCGGGTTCTCGCTGGAGGGGCGACGGCTCGCGTCCCGCAAGCGCTTCGACGGCGAGCGGGATGGTCACATGGATTTTCTGCTCCTGCCCCCGGGCGTGCCGGTTCGCGCGCGCCTCAGCCATCCGCGGCTCCGGTACGTCGACTTCGCGACCAGCTATGCGCCATCGGAGTGCGTGATCTGGGGCAACGGAAACACGTTCTCCATCGAGCCCTACCTCGCCGCCGTGCTCGCGCCCGGGGAGACCAAGGAGTGGTCCGTGACCACGACCTTCGGCCCGAGCCGCGCGGCCTAGATCCTCAGCCCATGCCCCGCCCACTGGTCGCCATCCTCTGCCCCCGGGAGTTCACCTTCAGCGAAGACGCCGCGTTGATCGAGACCGCCGAGCTGAGTGCGGCGGCCGACGTACGGACGTTCCGGCTGGATTTCAACGCGCCGCTGCCGGCGGAGGTTCGTGCGGCCGACGCACTGATCCTCTGGCACAACGTCGCCTGCACGGCAGAAGTCATCGCGTCGCTCACGAACTGCCGCGTGCTCATCCGCAACGGCGTCGGCTACGACAGCGTCGACACCCAGGCCGCGACGCGACGCGGGATCCCGGTGTGCAACGTGCCCGACTACGGGACCGAGGAGGTCGCGGATCACACGATCGCCCTCGCGCTCGCGCTCTGCCGCCAGCTCTTCCCGCTCGACGCCGAGGCGAAGCGGCTCGGCTGGCGCATCGAGGTGGCGCCGAAGCTGCGACGCCTGAGTTCGCTGACGTTCGGGATCGTCGGGCTCGGCCGCATCGGCACCGCCACCGCGTTGCGCGCGAAGGCACTGGGTTTCAAAGTCGTCTTCCACGATCCGCTCCTCGCCAACGGCGCGCACAAGGCGCTCGGAATCCAGCGCGCACCCTCGCTGGAAGCGCTGCTTGAGCAGAGCGACGTGCTCTCGCTGCACTGTCCTTCATCCGCGGCGACCCGGGGCATGATCGGCGAGGCGGAGTTGCGCCGCCTGCGGCCAACGTCGTTCGTGGTCAACACCGCCCGCGGCGATCTGGTGCAAAAGGCCCCACTCCTCCGGGCTCTCCGCGAGGGACGCCTCGCCGGCGCTGGACTCGATGTCGTCGAGGACGAACCCCTGCGCACGGCGGAGGAAGCGGCCACGCCCAACCTGATCGTCACCTGTCACGCCGCGTTCTGCAGCCCAGAGGGGATGATCGAGATGCGAACCACCTCCGCCCGGATCGCGCGCGCCGCACTGCTGGGCCAGCCGGTCTGGAACCGCGTGAACTGAGCGCGCCTCCCGGGTGCGGGCTCAGTCGTCCCGCGGTCGCCAGTCCAGCTCGTCGGCCAGCGGCCGCAGGTCCACCAGGGAGCGGAGCGGGCCGCCACCCGCCACCGGCACGTGGGGAAAGTACCGCTCCCGGATCCGCTCGATCGGCCAATCCAGCCACGGACGAGCGCTTGCGGGCAGGTAACACCGGTACCCGTCGAGAGGCCGCCGCAGCGCCTGAAGGACCGCCCGGGCGGCA
>CAZEJZ010000709.1:0-1661 GCA_964512415.1 uncultured Opitutaceae bacterium | reverse complement strand
CGACGCGGGCGCGATCGCGACCCATGAGCGCGTGGATGGCCTGGGCGATGCGCGCGCCGTCATCGGCTGCATCCTTGACGCACTCGAGAAAGAACGCGGTCCAGCGCTCCCAATCGCCATCGGTCCGCACCGCGGCGAGGTGATCGTAGTACTCCTGCTGGCGGCGCTTGAACGCCACGCTCGGATACAGAAGCGGTTGGTCGAGCAGGCCCCAATGCTCCACCAGCAGTGTGATGAACATGCGGCCGATGCGCCCGTTGCCGTCGAGGAACGGGTGGATCGTCTCGAACTGCACATGCGCGAGTCCGGCCTTGACCAGGGGCGGGAGCGGGTCGTCGGAGTGAACCCACCTCTCGAGGGCGGCGAGCGCGGGGGCGACCTCCTCGTGGGGCGGCGGGACGAAGCGGGCGTTTCCTGGGCGCGTCCCGCCGATCCAGTTCTGGCTCCGGCGGATCTCGCCTGGGAGTTTGTCTTCGCCGCGTACGCCGCGCATGAGGATGCGGTGGACGTCGCAAAGCAGCCGAGGGCTCAGCGGCACGCCGGCGGGGTCGGCGATCGCGGCGCGGGCGTGGTTCAAGCCGTCGACGTAGTTGCAGACCTCCTCGACGTCGTCGGGTCGGTTGGCGCTGCTGGTGGCCTCGAAGGTCGCGATGTCGCGGAGCGTGGCTTGGGTGCCCTCGATCTGCGACGACAGCACAGCCTCCTTGCGGACGAAGCCGTAGAGGAACCAGCCGGGGTCGGGGACCATCGCTCCGGCGACGCGGAGCAGGCGGATGGCCGCGACCGCTGCGGCGTGGCGGTCGGCAAGGTCACCCTCGATCGCCAACGGGGGGCCAACCGGGGGGAGTGGGTGCGGCACGAACGCCTTCACGGTCTCGCCGTGGGTGGTGTTCGTTCGGTAGGTGCCGGTCTCGCGGAGCATGGCTAGAAAACGATCGTGTGCTAGCTTCGATGCTACGAATCGACCGTTTCTCAGTCAATCTCGACACGATGCGGTCGTTTCTTTACGTCGCGGGCGCGCCGGCAACGAAATCCGACGGCCGGACGCGCCGGTGAAGGCCAACGGAGGCGCGCTCGGAAGCCACGGACGCTCGTGCGATCGCCGCTGGCTCAGCGCCAGGCTGAGCCAGCGCCGCCGGGTGGCAACGGGCAGCATGAAAAGGGACCCCGCGCGCTCCCCCCCGCCTCACCCCACCCCCACCACCCCCGCGCGCTCCCGCACCATCCCCGCAAACCGCGCCACCACCGGATGCACTCCCTGCTGCAGCTCCGGATGGAACCCCGCCGCGAGGATCACGCCCTTCTGCACCAGCGCCGGATCGCCGTCGCGCCACGCCAGCACCTCGCACCCTTCCCCCACCGCCGCGACGCGCGGCGCGCGGATGAACGTGCCGGTCGTGCCCGCCGGCAGCACGTCGCTGCGCAGCGGGAAGGTGCCGGAGTGGAGCTGCCGGCCATAGCCGTTGCGCACCACGGTGATCGGCAGCAGGCCATAGCTGCGCTGGCTCGGGTTCTCGACCTTCTCGGCCAGCAATATCATGCCCGCGCACGTCGCGAACACCGGCACGCCGCTGCGCAGCGCATCGCCGAGCGGGCCCCACAGGCCGTCGACGTCGAGCAGCTTGAGCATCGTCGTGCTCTCGCCGCCAGGCAGCGCGATC
>CAZEJZ010000708.1:0-1668 GCA_964512415.1 uncultured Opitutaceae bacterium | reverse complement strand
CCGACCGCCGCCCCTCAGCCCACCGGCGCCGCCACCTACGATCTCGTCCCTTACCCTGCCGCCTCGTTCCCGCAGACGCATCCCAACCGGCTCGGCGGCATCGCAAAGGTCTTCGGCATCGACTCCCCGCTGCCCTCCAAGGCCCGCGTGCTGGAGCTGGGCTGCGCGGATGGCGCGAACATCCTGCCGATGGCGCAGAGCCTGCCCGGCGCCTCGTTCCTCGGCATCGACTACTCAAGCAAGCAGATTGAGACGGGACAGGCTCTGCTTGCCGCCGCCGGACTCAAGAACGTCGAACTGCGGCACCAGAACATCCTCGATTTTCCCCTGACCGAAGGGAAGTTCGACTACATCGTCGTTCACGGGATCTTCTCGTGGGTCCCCGAGCCCGTGCGCGAGAAGATCCTCGCCATCTGCTCGTCCTGCCTGACCGACCAAGGCGTCGCCTTCGTCAGTTACAACTGTCTCCCGGGGTGGAACATGCGGAAGTCGATCCGCGACATGATGCTCTTCCACACCGCTGGCCTGACCGATCCGGTCGCGCGGGTGCGGCAGGCTCGGGCGCTGCTCAAGTTCCTCGCGGACTCGGTTCCCACCGAGCGCAACGCCTACGGCCTGCTCCTCAAGAGCGAACTGGAGGCGATCAGCAAGGTCGCGGACAACTACCTGCTCCATGACCACCTAGAGGAGGAGAACACGCCGTTCTACTTCCACCAATTCGCGGTCCGCGCGGCGCGGCACGGCCTGCAGTACCTCGGCGAGTCCAGCCTGTCGCCGATGATCGCGGCGAATTTCCCCGAGAACGTGTCCAAGACCCTGAGCCAGCTGGGCCAGGTCATCGCCCAGGAGCAGTACATGGATTTCCTGCGGAACCGGATGTTCCGCCAGACGCTCCTCTGCAAGGCGGGGCTGAAGGTCCAGCGCAACATCAGCGCGGATCGCTTGAAGGACTGCGCCTTCCAGTCGCTGCTCCTGCCTCTGACCGCCCCGGTTGACCTCAAGGCGGGCGTCCCGCTGAACTGCCAGACCACGACCGGGCAGCAGGTCACCGCCACGGATCCCTTCCTCAAGGCGGCGTTCTCCATCCTGCTTGAGGCCAACACCTCTGCGATCAGCTTCGCGGACCTCCTCGCGAGCGCGAGCGCGAAGGCCAAGCCCTTCGCGGTGACGCCGGTGCGGGAGCGCCCGCAGATCGAGTTCGCGACGCTCGCGACCAACCTGCTGAACCTCTACTCCAAGGGCCTGATCGAAGTGCACCGCGAGCCGGTCCGCTGCGCGCTGACCGTCCCGGCCAAGCCCGCGATTTCGGCACTGGCCCGCCTGCAGGCCCGGACGGGGCGGTCGCTGACGAACCGCCTGCACATGCCCATCCCGGCCGACGGCATCGGCCGCGCGGTGGCGATCGCGTGCGACGGCACGCGGACCGTAGACCAGCTCATCGAGCAGATGGTGGCCGAGGCGAAGTCCGGTGCCCTCACCGTTCAAGTGGAAAGTCGCCCGGTGACCGACGAACAGCAGCTTCGGAACATCCTGAGCACCCAGGTCCGCGGCTCCCTCGTCTCCATCGCCCGCGGCGGCTTCTTCGCCCCCTAGTCCGCACGCATCCCCCGGCCCCCCAAGCCGGGATCCAAGACAAACAACAAAGCCTGACCCTCTCCGGAGAGGGTC
>CAZEJZ010000707.1:0-1671 GCA_964512415.1 uncultured Opitutaceae bacterium | reverse complement strand
GTGGTCCGCCGTTGCGCAGAATATCGCGTTCTTCGCAATCGCCAGCCTCTACGTCTGGATCGGCTCGAGGCGACTGGTAGGCACGGCCGCCTTCCCCGGGCCGAGGCCCCCGCCGGATTGGTTCAAGGTGTGGCTCGTCGTCATCTGGCTCGTGGGCCTCGTGCTGCCTGTGATCACGCTTGTATTGGTGGGCCTCGTCGGCGGAGCGCGGGAGGTGACGATCGGGCTGACCGCCTACCTCGCAATGTTCGTCGCTCAGGTAGCGACGGAGCTCTTTGTCTGGAAGCGCTGGCGCAGCCCCATTTGGGTCATCGTCCCCTGCCTTTACCTCAGCTGGCGTCTGTGGCAGATCGCCTGTGCCTGGGATCTGCCGGGCGCCCAATCGACGACACTGGCCTCGCTGACCTACGCCGCACTGTTCGCGCTGTGGGTGATCAACATCGGCGTGCACTTCACCAACATTCCTCGCACCTTGCGCTGGGACTATCACCCGCCTTCGGCGACCTTCCCCTCCCTTCACGACCCGCGGGTCCTGACCCGCGGCGCCCACGACCCGGTGGACTCATGACCCGCCTTATCGACGAACTGGTCACCGTCCAACACGTCGCCCACTACCAAAGCGAGGGCTGCGTGCGCGTCGAACGCGTGTTCGACGCAGAGACCTGCACTCAGCTCGCCCGCACACTCAACGACGCACTGCACGCGTTCGATGCCGGGACGCTGCAACGCGCCCCAGACGCCTCGCCTCACCAGAACCCGCCCTCGGTGCACCGCGGCGATGGCCAGGTGCAGTTGCGCAACTTCGCCCAGCACCTGCCGATCCTGCGCGAGTGGCTGTGGAACAGTGTCGCGGCGGAAGTGGTTGCACGTCTCATGGGTGCGCACCACGTGCGTTACTGGATGGATGCCTCGTTCATCAAGGAGGGCTCGAGCGCCGAATCGGCGACGCCATGGCACAACGATGAGTGCACCTTTCCGTTCCGCGGCCAGATGATGCCCTCGTTCTGGGTGGCGCTGACCGACGTGCCGATGGAGAACGCACCGATCGTCACTCTCGCCGGCTCCAACCGCGACCCTTGGCGCTACCACTCGCCGATGTCGGACCCGGCCGCCTTCGAACTCGAGCATATTCCGTGGAGCCACCTCGAGAGGCGGGTGGCCGATCCCAACGCCCCACGACGGGTATGGCCCTGCGCGATGGGCGACATCCTGCTTATCCATCCGAAGACCATCCATGCCTCCTTGCCGCGCACTGCGCAGTACGCAGGGCAAAGAATTGCACTGACCACTCGCTGGCTCGGCGACGATGTGGTGTGGCAACCCAACCGCCTGACCATACGAATACCGTCGATCGATTCGACAGGGCTGATGAAGCCCGGCGCTCCGCCTCCCGATGAATTGTTTCCGAAGGTCTGGCCGAGGGGATGATTCCGCAGGTTGTCTGGTTCAAGCGCGACCTTCGGCTGCACGACCACGCGCCGCTGTGCGCAGCCGTTGGGCGAGGGCCGGTTCTGCCGCTGTACGTATTCGAACCCGAGTTGTGGCAGCAACCCGACGCGTCATTCAGACATTGGTCATTCATCCGAGACTCGCTGCAGGAACTCGATGAAACCCTTCATGGGTTCGGCGGCAAGCTGATCGTCCGACAAGGCTCGATCGTCTCGGCGCTCC
>CAZEJZ010000706.1:0-1673 GCA_964512415.1 uncultured Opitutaceae bacterium | reverse complement strand
GAGGTCGCCCGGCTGGGTTGGAGGCCAAGGTGAACTCCACATCCTGCCCGACAGGAAAGACCGTTGCCGCGCCCTTGGCCGGCGTCACCGTGATCCCCGATCCGCTCAATTGCACCTGCACCGGCGGCGTCACCGTCACCGCCCGCCCGCCGCCCGCCGCCCGGGCCACCAGCGCCGCGTTCCCCTGCAAGGAGCACGCCTGCACTGGACCCACAATCCGCACTTTGATTGTCGGCTCAGCGCTGAACTGCACCGCCGGACCCGTGTCCCGCTCCTGCCACGGAACCCGGATCAATCGGTCCCCATCCTCATCATTCAGACACCCTCCCAGCCCCGTCGACAGGGCGGCGAGGAGTGAAATGGCTCCCCACGTGATCGCGCGCTGGGTGAGTGTGGGATGGGCACTGCCGGACGAAAGGTTGTCTGATAGCATGGTCATGGATTCCTGGCCCGAAACATCGGCAACCCGCCGCGTGGAGGATGATTTGACTCGCCCCTGGTTTGCTCTTTCGTCGCTGCGCCCCTGTGCCAACCGACAGCACGCCGCGTTCCTTGCCCCTGCGGTACGTTGCTCGCCAACACGTCGGATGGTTCGCGGCTCGTTCGTTGCCCTCTTAGGGGTCGCCTTGTTGGGATTGTCCGCCTGCTACGGCCCCCCTCCCAAACCCGTACTTCCGGATGCTGAAGAAGAACGCTTCGTCGGGCTCGAAATCGTCCTGGATTCATCAGGACCCGAGCACGTTCTGGTCATCAAAACCCCCACCGGGGGCTATCAGTGTGGCATCGAGTACACCGCGCCCTCCTTCCAAGGGCAAGACGTGTACGTCCTCATCCGCGAACCCAATAACCTCTACGTCTACTCCAGCACCCTTCGCCCTGCACGCCTCGCCACCGGCATCCCCAGCACCAACTTCATCCGTGTACTCGCCCAACAGGTCCCCCACAACGCTAAGGTCGATCGCGAGGCATACCGATTCGTCGCGCTCAGTGCCCCAGCACCTGTTCCGGCAATCGACTCAGCGACCAAGCCGAAGCCCTGAACATCATCACTCACCCCACGACACAGGAACCAGTGGAGCATGTCCGATCTCGCGGCAGACCCGACTGACCTCTCAGCCCACACCCGCGATCTTCTGCGCCTCACCCTTGTTCCTGGACTTGGTCCCATCCTTATCCAACGCCTGCTGGAGCAATTCCGCTCGCCGCACATCATCCTCGGGCTCTCAGCCCAGACTTTGGAAAGCGTCGACAAGATCGGCCCCAAGCGTGCCGCAGACATCGTCAAGGGCTTTCACGCATCTGCCGAACTAGCCGATCAGGAACTGGAACGCTGCCAGCGCATGAACGTGCGCTTGTTCACTCAGCGTCATTCAGATTACCCGCCCCTTCTGGCCCACATTCCCGCCGCCCCACCGGTGCTGTACGTCAAAGGTCGCATCGATCATGCCACTCTTGATCGCTTCACCCTCGCCATCGTCGGCAGCCGCAAATGCACTGCGTACGGTGTCGAGCAGGCCGAGCGATTCAGTTCGGTCATCGCCAGTGCCGGCATCACCATCGTCTCCGGCGGGGCCAAGGGCATCGACGCCGCGGCACACCGCGCCGCTCTGCGTGCCAAAGGCCGCACCATCGCTGTGCTTGGTTGTGGCCTGGCCCAGTGCTATCCCCCCGAT
>CAZEJZ010000705.1:0-1675 GCA_964512415.1 uncultured Opitutaceae bacterium | reverse complement strand
CGGCCCTCCAGCCACATGCGGGTCGCAATGCCGGCGGTGGTCAGGAGCCACGCCAGCGCCATGAGGTAGAGGGCGCTGCGGCCCAGCACGTGCGGAAAGAGCAGCCACGAGAACACCGCGAGGAGGAACACGATCACGTAGAGCACGGTCGCGTGGTAGAACGGCGCCGCCGTGTTGAAGCGGGTCTCGAAATCCGATTTCACGAGGCGTTCCGTGTACCGCGGCTCAAGCGTCGCACGGTAGAGCTTCACGATGGTGTTGAATTGCTCCGGCTGGCCCATGCGCCACGAGAGCGCGAGGCCGGCGTAGGCCATCGCCGTCGGGTGCAACTGGCGGGTCTGGATCGTCTCCAGCATCACTGCGCCGACCGGCTTCCAGGCGTTCGGGTCCGCCGAGGACGCGGGCGGGGCGACCGTGAGCAGGTAGCCCATGTTCGCCATGAATTCGAACTTCTGCCCGGCGGAGAGAATCGCGTTGGCCGCCGCTTCGTCGAAGGGCTGCTTCTGTTCGCGCGCCCGCACCGCGGCGACGCCCGCCTCGACGCCTTGGACCCAGGCTTGGTAATCCGCCAGCACGTCCTTGCTGTCGGGCGGGATCAGGGACTGCTTCAGTCGGTTGTAGAGCACGAGGTGTTCCCGCAGGTCCACGACCGCCTTCTGGAACGGATTGCGCACCTGCGCCTCGGTCTGGGCGGCGAGTTGCGCCTGGCGGTCGAGCTCGGCGAGGCGCGGCGAGAGCTGCGCATAGGAGAAGCGCTTCTTTCCGGCGCCGTCCTCGTCCTTGAGTTGGAACAACGCGAGGACGTCCGGATGGACCACCTCAAAATGCTGGTAGCGGTCGGCGAGGTCCGCGCGGAAGAGGACGTCGAGGAGCCACGCGGTGGGGTGGAGGCGCTCACCCGAAGGCGTGCTGATGGTCTGCCGGCCCTGGAACATGAGGAGCGACGTGCGCGCCACGGTGTCCATGGGCTTGAGCCGCCCGTTGACCAGCACGGGCAGCTTGCCGAAGCCCTCGAGGTCAAACTCGGACTTTGGCTTGCCGCGGAAGAATGGGGTGGCGACGTACGCCACGGCAAGGGCGAGGGCAAGGAGGGGAAGGAATCGTTTCATGCTCGGATCTCCGGGGCAGTGGCTTGGTTCAGGCGGCCGTGGTGGCGCCCTTGGTGGCGGCACCCGTCCCGCGCCGGCGCACGAAGGCGACGAGGTGAATGCCGAACTGAATCAGCAGTCCGAGGGTCATGAGCGTGCACGCCACGTACGGCAGCACCCAGCTGGGGTTGCGCACCACCTGGAAGACCGTCGTGCGGTCGTTGTTGTCGAAGCCCGCCTGGTAGAACGTCAGTCCCTGGTACCGCAGCGGATTGTTCATGTAGATCAGCACCTCGCGGTCTTCGCTGCCGTCCTCCGCCTGGATGCGGACGCGGCTGGAGAAGTTCTTCGGGATGTCGGTGCCGGGATAGCGATCGTGACTGAAGTCCATCAGCGTCAGCGCGAACGGCTTGTGCTCGCGCGCAAACCGCATCTGCAGGCGCCACGTCTTGCCGGCGTAGTCAAAGGACTGCGGTTGCACCATCATCGTCGAAACCAGCCAAGTCCCGAGGGAACCCTCCGGTCCGATGAGTTCGACGAAGGCGCTCGGCAGGTTGCGCTCGTTGTCGCTGTAGTTGATCGGCAGC
>CAZEJZ010000704.1:0-1676 GCA_964512415.1 uncultured Opitutaceae bacterium | reverse complement strand
GAGGCGGAACTCCGCCGCAGCGGCTCGTTCCGCCGCGTCTGATCCCCGGTCGATTCCCGCCACTTCTCTTTGCGAGCTTCGCGCGTGTTCCTTCACGCTCTGGACATCCGCGCTCCCGACGTCGCCATCGACCTGCTCACCCGCGGGGCGCACGCCAACCGCACCGCCCCGTGCCGCCGGGGCTCGCTGGATGTCATCGCCCCCGATCCCGCCTGCCCGCTGATCGCCACCGGCGACCTGCACGACAGCCCCGCCCGCATGGCCCGCCTGCTGGAACTGGCCGGCATGACCGACCGTGATCAGCCCCCCGCGGCCCACCGCACGCTCCACGAACTCATCCACCCGCCCGATTCGCCCGACGGCATCGACCTCTCCTTCCGGGCTCTGGTTCGCACCGCCGCCGTCAAGGCCGCTTTCCCGAACCACCTGCACGCCCTGCTGGCCAACCACGAACTCGCCCAGATCGTCGGCGCCGGCATCATCAAGGACGGCGTCAACGTCGTCAAACTGTTCAACGACGGTGTGAAGATGGTCTATCGCGAGCGGGCCGCCGACGTCGACGCCGCCATCCGCGACTTTGTTCGCTCCATGCCGCTGGGCCTGCGCATCACCGGCGCCGCCGAGGACGGTCGCGACCTGCTCTGCCTGCACTCGCTGCCCGACCCCACGCTGATCGACCGCTTCGATCCTTCGGTGCTCGAACGCGACATCACCGAGGACGACTACCAGCCCCGCCGCGGCTCGGCCCACATTCTGGTGTGGGGGCGCGAGCAGTCGCCGGAATTGATCGAGCGTCTGGCCGACCGCTGGAACGTCGGCGGGTTTGTGCTCGGTCATGAGAAGGCCGAGCGGGGCACGCTGCTGCTCAGCCCGCTGGCGCTGGTGCTCAACACCGATCACGACGGCGCGGTCTACGTGCCGGTGGACTTCTCCCGCCGCTGGTCGGCGACGTCGCTGCAGGCCCACGCGATACCGCTAAAAGGGTGACCATCACCGCGAACGGCAGCGACGAGGCAGGCTCCTGCAAGCCACACGCATGTGACCACACAGCGCGGATCGGCCGCTTCACGAGGTCTTGATGCCGCTTTGATGCGATCTTGATGCGACCTTGACACATCCTTCGCGCCGCCTTCACGGTCCCGGCTGTTCACCGAGTTGGGGGGTCTTTACATTTCGCTCCGTCGTTGCTGCGGGGGCTTCACGCCGTACGCGCCGCTGACACGCCGCGGCCAACCACGCCCAGCCGGGCGGACTGCGAACCTTTCCGGATCTTCACACAATGTTGACCCGCACCCGGACACGTCGTGCCTTCACACTGATTGAACTGCTGGTGGTCATCGCCATCATCGCGTTGCTGGTCGGCATCCTGCTGCCGTCGCTGGGCTCGGCCCGCGAATCCGCCCGCATGGCCAAGTGCGCCAGCAACCTGCGTTCGCTGGGCATCGCCGCCATGACGCACGCCAACGACCGTCGCGGCGCCTTCTCCACCGGCCCGTGGGACAACCGCATCGAGTACTCCGCCGGCAGCCTGCGGCCGCACGGCTGAGTCTCCGCCTTCGTGACCGGCGGCGACGCCCGGCCCGGCGATGTGCGCTGCCCCTCCAGCCCCGGTCAGGCCAGCCAGAACCTCAGCCTCGCCCGCATGTCCGGCGGCAGCATGTGGGCCCCGCTCACCG
>CAZEJZ010000703.1:0-1681 GCA_964512415.1 uncultured Opitutaceae bacterium | reverse complement strand
CGAGGTTCCGGCAGGGCGCGGCAACGCCGGCCACCACGCCGTTGCCGAAGACCCCGATTCCGCCATGCGACCGCCCCCACGAAGTAAGACGAGGTCACCCGGGCCCCACACCACCCGCGTATGATTCACCGCCCGAGTCGCCCCCGGCGGAAGGGCGCCATCGAAGACCGCGAGACCAGACTCGGCGATCACCACCCGCAGGCGGGGAAGGCCGTGCCAGACGACTTCCAACCCGCCGGCGTCGACGGTGCGCGTGACCGCACCCGCGTTCCACAGGGCAATCCGGGTTTCGTAGCGCAGCCCCAGCTCGACCGACTCCTCGCGCTCCCTCGTCACCAATCCCAACCAAAGCGAGGCCTCCACAAGCGTAGGCCCCAACGCCAGCCACGCTCTCGCCAAGGGCCCACTCCCGATGGCGAGCGTCCGTCGCAGAGGAAGCGCGGCTCCTCCGGGAGCCTGCAAGCCCAGAGCTTCAGCGACCTCTGGCTCGCGGATCGCGTCGGGGTCGGCCCAGTTTGTCCGTAATCCCGGGTGCTCCCACGCGGTCGAGGCGAGCACGCCACGGCTGAGCAGGGTGGCATCGTGGAAGTGGCTGCGCAGCCGCGCCGCCGTGATCGCCGGGTCCAAGAGACGCAATTGCGAACGTAGAAAGATCCGGTTCTTCCGAGCGTGCAGTTCCGACGCCGTTCCCACCAGACCGGGAAAGAGCAAGTCGAGACCCGACCCTCGCGCTACGCGCGCCCAGGCCCACCGCAACGCCGCATCATCCGCGGCGCGCGACGCACCGTCGGGGCCCACGCCACGGGGTCCCACCGGCTCCTGCGGCACGGTTTGGAGGCTCGCCTTCACACCTTCGTCAAACACCACGTACGTCGTCCTCACGTCCTGCCGCTCCCCGACGCCCGCACCGCCACCGACTGCTCCCGCGCCCGGCTGCAGCCGCAGAGTCGCGAGCACGCGATCGCGCGTCGCGCCCACCGAGCCCGATCCAAGCACGATCACCTCATCCACGCCCGGAGTGCCCGTCGACTCCGGCAGGACGCCGCGCAGATCGGACGCCGTCTCGCCTCGCGGCGCGCCGTCCACCAGCCACCCCCGGAAGGGCGTCGCGGCAGGCTCGACCTCCCACACCCCCGCGACTCCACGTCGTCCCTCTTCGGTCGCATCCACCAGCCCCATCGTCGCGGTGACGCGCCGATCATCGCCCGCAAGCTGCTGCAGATGGCCGCGCGCCCGCTCCACGGCGGCCAGAGCGGCGGCGCGGGCCCGCACGAGGGCCTCAAGCTCTTCCCCGCCCGCCGCCTGCCGCTCCACCAGAAAGCCCAGCGTGCCCGCCAGCAGCGCCAGCAGCATCACCGCTCCGAGGACGAGGACCAGCGCGAACCCTCCGGCCGATCCCGTCCGCACCCGCTCGCGCATGTCCCAGTTCATGGCAGCGGTCGGGGAAGACGGAAGGCCCGCACGAACACCCGGGACTCCCGCTCGACGTAGGTCCACCAGCGTCGCTCGCCGCCGTCATCCGCACGCGTCTCCAGACTTCGCAGGCCTCGCGCACCTTCGGGGGTCAGGATGCGCAGCACGACATCCACCCGCACCGGCATCCCGTACGCGAGAGCCGGTGCGGGGTGCGCGACCCCGGAGGATCCAAGGGGCGGAAGTGCTCGGGGACGCCCGTCTCGGC
>CAZEJZ010000702.1:0-1685 GCA_964512415.1 uncultured Opitutaceae bacterium | reverse complement strand
ACCGCGGCACGCCACGCAGATGCGGGGAAACACCACGTCCGCCACGCCTCCCAGGCACTCTTTGGCAGCCTCACGCCACCTCGCGCACGCGCCCCCCCAAAGAGCGGCCGCCGCAGCCCCGACCGCGCCGAAACGCTGCTCAGCCACGCGGTGTCCGACCCCTCCCCCGGTGCGCCCGATCGGCACCGACCCGCGGGTAGTCCACGCGCACCAAAAACAGGCCCTGCGGCGGCGCTGTCTCCACCGCCGGGGTCCGGCGCCCGTCCTTGAGGAAGCGACGAAGATCATCCGGTGTCAGCTTGCCGAACCCCACCGACACCAGTGCCCCCACCAGGCTCCGAACCATCTTGTACAAGAACCCGTCTGCCTCGGCGATGATCGTCACCCGCCGTCCGCGCCGGACGATCTCCAGACGCCGCAACGTCCGTTCCGTGTCCTCCCGCTCCTCGCCCGTGAACGCCGAGAACGCTGCAAAATCATGCCTTCCTTGCAGGACCTTCGCAGCCCGGCGCATGGCGGCGAAATCGGGAGCCGACGGACGGTCCAAGGCCCACACAAAGGGCCGGACGAAGGGATCGGGATGGCCGAGATAAAGGTGATACGCGTACCGTTTGCCGGTCGCGGAAAAGCGGGCGTGGAACGTTCCTGGAACCGCTCGGACCGACTTGATCAGGATGGCGGGAGGGAGGCCCACCCGAAGGGCCGCCAGTAGCCGCTCCGAACCGTGCCGCCACGCCAGATCAAAATGAAACACCTGCCCCCGGGCATGCACGCCCGCATCCGTCCGCCCACTCGCATGGATCCGGACCAAGCCCTTCGCCAGCACCGCCAAGCGCGCCTCGATCACATCCTGCAAACTCGTCCCACCGGGCTGACTCTGCCAGCCGGCGAACGACGTGCCGTCGTACGCACATACAGCCTTCCAACGCTGCAGCGGAACGGTGGACTCGGGTGCGTCGGGAGCGGCGGCTTGCACAGCTCCGGGGCTAGCGATTCAACGGCCTCCGGTCGAGCGCCTTCCCTGCCCCGATCAGGCCCTCGTCACGGTTCCGGATCCGGGGCGGCCGGGAAGCGCTGATTCAGGAAGTCCTGCAGGATGAGCGTCGCGGCACGTGAATCGATGATCCCACTGGCCCGCAAGTCACGGAGTCGATGCTTGGGAATCGTCGCCTCCGCCTCCGCCGACGTCAGTCGCTCGTCCACGAGGTGCACCGGCAAGCCAAAGGTCCGGCGCAGCAACGCGGCGAAGCGCTCCGCCTCCTTGGCCTTCGGGCCCACCGTGTCGTCCATGTTGAGCGGCCAGCCCACCACCAGTTCCGTGATCCGTCGCTGACGGATCAGCGCCCCGAGCGCGTCCAGGGCCTTTGCCTCATCCGTCTCCCGCAGGGCGGGCAGCGGCGTCGCCACCCCCAGTTCATCGCCGAAGCTCAGCCCGATCCGCTTCGCCCCGTGATCGATTCCCAGGCATCGCATGACGTCACGCATCAGGCCCACCCTGCTAGAGCCAGCGGGCGCGCGACGGCTTGCGCTCCAGTTGCTGCACGACGCTGCGCACCTGCTCAGCCCGCGCCCGCGGCATCACCAGCGTCGCATCACCCGTCTGCACCACCACGCAGTCGCTCAGGCCCAGCAAGGCCACCAGGTGCCCCGGCGCGGAAACAATCAGGTTGTCCCTGCCATCGACC
>CAZEJZ010000701.1:0-1691 GCA_964512415.1 uncultured Opitutaceae bacterium | reverse complement strand
TGCTGCACACCGGCGCCCACAAGATCAACAATGCCCTGGGGCAGGCGCTGCTGGCGCGGCGGATGGGCAAACGTCGGATCATCGCCGAGACCGGCGCGGGCCAGCACGGCGTCGCCACGGCGGCGGTCTGCGCGAAGTTCGGCCTCGAGTGCGTGGTCTACATGGGCGCGGTCGACATGGAGCGTCAGTCCCTGAACGTCTTCCGCATGCGCCTGATGGGCGCCGAGGTGCGCGGGGTGGAGGCGGGCCAGAAGACCCTGAAGGATGCGGTGAACGAGGCCATGCGCGACTGGGTGACCAACGTGCGCGGCACGCATTACATCCTCGGTTCGGCGTTGGGCGCGCATCCGTACCCGATGATGGTGCGCGACTTCCACCGGGTGATCGGCGCGGAGACCCGGCGCCAGATTTTGGAACGGGAAGGCCGGCTGCCGGACGAGATGATCGCCTGCGTGGGCGGAGGCTCGAACGCGATCGGCTTCTTCTTCGATTTCCTGTCGGATGCCCAGGTGCGCCTGATCGGCATCGAGGCCGGCGGTCATGGCATCAGGCGCGGTGAGCACGCCGCCCGGTTTGAGGGCGGTCGCCTCGGCGTGTTGCAGGGGAGCAAGACCTACATTCTGCAGAATCCTGACGGCCAGATCGAGCTGACGCACTCGGTGAGCGCGGGGCTGGACTACGCCGCGATCGGCCCGGAGCACGCCTATTACCGCGAGCAAGGCCGAATCGAATACGCCTACGCCTGCGACGACGAGGTGCTGGAGACCTTCCAACTGGTCTCGAGGCTTGAGGGCATCCTGCCCGCGCTGGAGTCGACGCACGCCTTGGTGCACGGGCTCAAGCGCGCAAGGGAGCTGAAGCCGGACCAGATCGTGGTCATCAACCTCTCGGGACGCGGCGACAAGGACGTGAATCAGGTGGCGCGTCTCCTGAACGTGAAGCTTTAGACGCTGGAGACTGACGCGATGCGGAGCATGACCGGATACGGGCGCGCCGTCGCCACCGTCGGGGGACTTCAGGTCACCGTGCAGGTCAGCTCGGTAAACCGGAAGGGGCTTGAGGTCACGCTGGCGTTGCCGGAGGAGTGGGAACCCTTGGAGCCTGGCATGGGCGAGGCGGTGCGACGCGTCGCCTCTCGCGGCAAGGTGCACGTGGCGGTCGATTATGAGCGCCCAGCGGGGGAGGCGGCGGAGACCTGGGATGAGGCTGGGGCCGAGCGGCAGTTGGCGCGCTTGGAGACGTGGGCACGTCAGCGCGGGGTGGCGTTTGCACCCACGCCGGAACTCTTGTGGTCGGTGCTGAGCACCTCGAGGCGCCCGGCGGGATTGCCTGCAGTGGACCTCGCGGGACCAGTGGTGATGGCCACGCTCGACGACGCCCTGCGGGCGTTTGCGGCCATGCGGCGGACGGAGGGGGCGGCGCTGCAGGCGGATTTCCTCGCGCGCGTCGGAGCGCTTCGCCGGCACGTCGCCGTGGTCGCGGATCGTGCCCCGGCGGTGGCGCCTCAGTACCGTGAACAACTCCTGCAGCGGTTGCGTCAGGCGGGGCTCTCGCTCGACGTGACGGATGAGCGGGTGCTCAAGGAAGTGGCGCTGTTTGCCGATCGCTGTGACGTGACCGAGGAGTTGACCCGTCTGGGCAGCCATCTGGAGCAGTTCGAGGCGTTGCTCCGGTCCGATGGGGAGATTGGC
>CAZEJZ010000700.1:0-1691 GCA_964512415.1 uncultured Opitutaceae bacterium | reverse complement strand
CCGCTCAGGGAGCCTTGGGAGCCGCCGGAGCCGGAGTCGTGGGAGCAGCCGCCGGGGTCGCCGCCGGGACGGTGATGTTCGGCAGGGATCCACCCGTCGCCGCCGCCTGCTTGCGCTGATAAATGTGTCCCAAATAGAGCGCGAAGCTCAGGATGAAGAACGCGATCGAGGCGTTGAAGAAAGTGAAGGACACGGGCACGAAGGAAGAGACAGGACGTTGCCCGTCTCCGCACCAAACGCCGCCTCCGCGGCTCCGCCACCCAGGGCCGCCCCCACGCCGCCGTCCTTGGACTTCTGCGCCAGCACGACCAGCACAATGAAGAGCGAGAGCAAGATGAGAACGAACGTGAGGATGCCAATGACGATGCTCATGGGGAAACAGGGTAAAAAACCGGCCACCCCGCCGGTTGTCAATGCCCGCCTCGCAACGATCTCCCTCAGATCTGATAGTCCTCCGCCGGGCCCGTCGGGGCTTTCGACACCGCGGATTCTCCCTGCCCGCCGCGCTTCCGGTCATAAAAGATCCGAACGTCCGCCTTTCCACCCGATCGTCCCGGATCCCCCTCCAGCAAGCTCCGCGCCCGCAGCAACGCCCGCTTCGTGCTCATCGTCAGATTCGCCTCCGCCGGGAAGATGTTGTCGCCGCCGATCTTGCGGTAAGCACCGGATCGCCGCAGGACCGTCTCGACGTCCTCGTTGATGCCGCTGATCAGCAGGTGGCGCTTGGTCTTCCGCAGGTAGTCGTGCAGCTGCAACAGGGACAAAACGGTCGTGGCATCAAGGTGCCGCGCGTTCTTCATGCGCAGAATCACCACGCGGATCTGGTCGTCATCCGCCAGGTACCGGACCTGCTCCTGAAACAGGTCCGCCGCACCGAAGAAGAGTTCGCCCTCCACGTGGACGATCGAAATCGCCGCATCCCGTCGCTTGCCCCGCTCCTCGAGCTCCGCGAGCTGACCTTGTTCGTTGAAGCCGTACTCGACCAGCGAGGGCGCACTCGCCTTGCGCAGAAACAGCACCAGCGACGTGGCGATCCCGACGTAGACCGCAGTGTCGAGCTGGAGGAAAAGCGCCGCCACCAGCGTCACCCAGAACACCACACCATCCGAGCGCGTCGCCCGGCGCGTGATCCGAATCTGCTCGAGATTGATCAGGCGAATCGCGACGAGGATTAAGTAGGCGGCGAGCGACGCGACCGGGATCACCCCGACGGCCGCCGCCGTCGCCACCAGCAACGCCAGCACGATGCCGCTCGAGAAGATCGAGGCGAGCTGCGTCGCCGCACCCGCCTCGTAACACACCGCGCTGCGCACGAAGGAACTCGACCCCGGCATGGCGCCGAAGGCCGTCGCCGCCAGATTGCCCGCGCCCATCGCGACGAGTTCCTGGTTGGGGTTGACCTTCTGGCCGGAGCGCGCCGCGAGGGACTTCGAGATCGAAACCGTCTCCAGCATGCCGAGGATCGCCGCCGCGAACGCCACGCTCGCCAGCTGCGGAACCAGCGCCAGCCCCGCCTCGTTGGTCGGGAAGCCCACGAAGATCGGCATGTGCCCCACCACGTCCCCCACGTCACGCACCAGCGGCACCTCGAAGGCCGAGAGGTTGTAGCCCAGCGACAGCGCACCTCCAATTCCCAGCACGATCAAGCCTTCCGGCCAGCGCGGCCGCAGCTTGCGGATCAAGATCATCAG
>CAZEJZ010000699.1:0-1691 GCA_964512415.1 uncultured Opitutaceae bacterium | reverse complement strand
CTGATGTCGGAATCAGGTGAACCAAAGGGGGCGTCCCACCGGGGGGTGGGACGCCCCCAGCTTGTTAGGCTCTTGCACATGTCTCTGCCCATCCCCCTCTGCTGCTTGCTGCACGCAATGCCGATCTGGTCCGTCCCGGTTCCCGCCGAGGACCCCAAAGCCACCGAAGCCCCCAAGGCCGCCATCAACATCGTCGACGGCGAAGCACAGGTCGTCGAAGCCTTCAAGGATCAGAAGGAGTGGATCCGCGAGTTCCTGTGGGTCGAGACCAGCTTCGACTCCGACGGCGATGGGAAGCTTGACCGCATGCACGTCGATGTCACGCGACCGAAGCAGACGGCCACCGAAGGGCTCAAGGTGCCTGTGATCTACGAGACGAGCCCGTACTTCTCCGGCACTGGTCCGGACGGACTCGACTACTTCTGGGATGCGAAGCAGGAAGTCGGTGCTCCCCCGCCCGTGCGCAAGCCGATGCCGGATGTGAAGCGCCCGGACAAGCCCGGCATGATCGCCCAGTCCGAGGTCCGCACCTGGGTGCCGCGCGGCTTTGCGGTGGTGCACTCCTGCTCGCCGGGCACCGGCTACTCCGATGGCTGCCCCACGGTCGGGGCGGACAACGAATCGCTGGCGCCCAAGGCCGTGATCGACTGGCTGTGCGGTCGCGCCAAGGGCTACACGACGCAGCGCGGCACGGAGGAGATCAAGGCCGATTGGTGCACCGGCAAGGTCGGGATGATCGGCACTTCCTACAACGGCACGCTGCCGCTGGCCGCCGCCACGACGGGCGTGGAGGGGCTCGAGGCGATTGTTCCGATCGCTCCCAACACCTCCTACTACCACTACTACCGTTCCAACGGCCTCGTGCGCCATCCCGGCGGTTACTTGGGGGAGGACATCGATGTGCTGTACGACTTCATCCACTCCGGCGACCCGCTGACGCGCGAGTATTGCAACGAACACGTTCGCGTTCAGGAGCTGCAGAAGCGCTTCGACCGTCAGCACGGCGACTGGAATGAGTTCTGGGCCGGCCGCGATTACCTGCTCGATCTCCAGCCGATGAAGGCCGCGACGCTGATGTCGCACGGCTTCAACGACTGGAACGTGATGCCGGAGCACTCCAATCGCATCTATCAGGCGCTGAAGCAAAAGGGCGTTCCGAGCATCATCTACTACCACCAGGGCGGACACGGCGGACCGCCGCCGCTGTCGCTGGTCAACCGCTGGTTCACGCGCTTCCTGCTCGGCGTGGAGAACGGCGTCGAGAAGGGTCCGCGCTCGTACATCGTGCGCGAACAGGACAAGTCCAAGGATCCCACCGCCTATCCCGACTACCCGCACCCCGATGCCCGGATGGTCGTGCTCAACCCGACTCCCGGCGGGAACGGATCCGGAGGCAACGGATCCGGCGGGAACAAACTCGGCGGCCTCAACCTCAAGGGCGTCTCCAAGTCCACCAAGGAGCGGCTCGTCGACGATGTGGCCCAATCCGGCGAGCAGCTCGCCATGGCCGAGGAGTCACCCCACCGCCTGCTCTACGCCACCGAGCCGCTCAGCGCCCCTCTGCACATCTCGGGAACCGCGCGGCTTTCGATCCGCGTCGCGAGCAGCAAGCCCGCCGCCAACCTCTCGGTCTGGCTGGTCTCGCTGCCCTGGACCGAGAAGGCGAAGATCACCGACAATGTGATCACGCG
>CAZEJZ010000698.1:0-1692 GCA_964512415.1 uncultured Opitutaceae bacterium | reverse complement strand
GCCCGAGACGGTTCCGCCCGTCGTGATGAAGTTGTTGGTCTGGCCGAGCGTGGGTGCGGTGCCGAACTGGGTGAAGCGCACCGTGCCTGCGAGCTGCGCGTTGCCGCTCACGGCGAGCAAGTCGCTTGTGCCTGCGGCCATCTCGACTTCGAGGATGCCGGCGACGCCCTGCGAATAGGGGCCCGTGACATTCAGCGTGCCGATCGAGTTGCCCGGCGCGACCATGCCGGCGGTGTTCACGAGGTTTCCGGTGATCGAACCGGCGCCCATGACCTTGCCGCCGAGCACGAAGAGGTTCGTGGTCGAGAAGCCGCCGTTCACGGTCAGCGTGCCGGCGTCGACGTAGGACGAGATCGGCGGAGTGAGCTGCGCGCCGGAGCGGATGTTAAGGCCCGAGCTCGCGCAGCGCACGTTCAGACGGTCGATCGTCACCGTCGTTCCGGTGAGGAACGTCGTGCCGGCGGACCTGAGGTTGACCTCGAAGAAGCGCGTCGAGTTCTGCAGGCCTGCCGTGCCGTTTGTGTTGTTAGGCACGAAGTTCGTGGTGCCGGGGCCCGTAAGGGCGCCAGTGCCTACCGGGATCAGGGTGCCGGAACTCCAGAGCGCCGTCGTCATGGGTTCGCTGGGCGGGTTGCCGGGCAGCGTCGTGCCGCCGTTCGCCGTCGGTGTCCCGGTCGTGGCTGCTTCCGCAGTCGGATTGAGAACCTGCGGATCGTTGGCGCCGCCGATGAGGGCCTGCGGTACCGACGGGTCCAGTACCTGCGGACTGCCGTCGCCGTCCTTCAGGTTCACTGTGCCAGCCATGGTCTGTTGCCCGGGCAAGCCAACGTTGCCCGGTGAGGCCACCGTGCCAGGCAGGGGTTCGGAGGTGCCGCCCGTGGGCGGGCAGGTGCCGAGGAACGCGCAGGCTGCTGCTGGCGAGGGGCTCGCGTTGATCGCACCGACATTCGGCGTCGCGCCGGACACGCCAAGCGCTGGCGTCGTCGGAAGGCCGTTCACGAGAGTGGAACCGGCAAGGACCATGTAGAGCGGATCGAGTTCCTGGACCCAGCGCGTGGCGTCCGTCCACTCGCCGTCGCCCGCTGACGTGGTGACGTACTTGTACGGATTGTTGACGACGATCTGGTCCCAGAACAGGAACAGCGGGTTGTAGCCCGCAAGGGTTCCGAAGTTCGAGAAGTTCGTGAAGCGCACGAAGTTGTCGTTGGGATCCCCGATCGACTCGTAGAAGAAGCGCGAGCCCTGGCTCAGCACGCCGAGCGAGACCTGGCGACCGAAGGCGCTGGTCGCGAGAGGAGAGCCGGAGTCGCCCGAGCCGGTGATGCCTTCTCCCGCAACCGCGGCGCCCATTGGAAGCCATCGGTGTTCTCATCCACCCCGCAGCTGACCAGGAAATCGAGGGTGTCCCCGGCTCGCACCTCGATGTTCTCCAATCGCGTCTCGGCCGAACCGGCCCGCGCGGTCCAGCGCCCGATGATCCCCAGTTTCGAGCTCACCACGAAAGCCCGCACGCCGTCCCCGACCTCGCCCGGGTGGCGGAGGGTTCCGGTGATTTCCAACGTGCCGTCGCGCGGCGCCGTCCAACGCCGGATGGCCGGCCCGTGGCTACGGCTCCCGGGATGACCGCCTTCGGCATCAAGCAGGATCCAGCCGAGCCTGGGGTCCGGAAGTTCCGGTCCGCCGCGCCACGCC
>CAZEJZ010000697.1:0-1694 GCA_964512415.1 uncultured Opitutaceae bacterium | reverse complement strand
ATCGGCCTGACCGTGGTCTCGATCGCCAATGCCGTGTTCTGCATCGGCGCCGGGTCCGGCAAGGCGGGTTTTCCCTTCTGGAATCTCTCGCCGGCGGACTGGCCGCGCGTGCTCGAGCTCAATTTGGTCTCGGCGGTGATCGCGGCGCACGCGTTTGCGCCGACCTTCGCTCGGCGGCGGTGCGGATCGCTGCTTTTCCTCGTCTCGGTGGCGGGGCAGACCGGGTCGCCGACCGATCCCCCGTACAGCGCGGCGAAGGCGGGATTGATCAACTTCGTGCACTGCGCCGCACGCGATTTTGCGCCGTACGGCGTGCGGGTGAACGCGCTCTCGCCTGGCATGGTGAAGACCGACCTCAACCAGTCGGTCTGGCAGGCGGTGCAGCGCACGCTGCCGACGGCGGAGCAGCGTGACTACGCCACGTGGGCGGAGGACAAGATCCGGCGCATCTCCCCCCTGGGGCGCTGGCAGACTGCGGAGGAGTGCGCCGCGCTGGCGGCGTTCATCGCGTCAGACCACGCCCGGAGCATCACCGGCCAGACCCTGAACGTGGACGGCGGCCAAGTGATGCACGCCTGAGCGGAGCGATTGGACGTCTCGTAACAAGCGACTGCGCCGGAGGTTGAGTGCGACGCGGCAAAGGGCAAAGCTTGGCCCCTTTTGAGTGAGGTTTACGCGGCGCGGTAGCGAGGCTTGATCGCGTCGGGATGGTTGCGCGCTTTGGCGGCGGGTGCGGGCGACGACGGGCCGGATCGCGAAGGAGGGCAAAGTGCGACCGTCCACCGGTCAGTGGCATGAGGTTGTGCCGCGCGGTCTGAGCAGCGACTTTGCCCGCTAGGCCAGAGCGGAACGCTCGCAACTTGAGCCGCGAGTCCTTGGTGGCGTGGGCGGGCCCCTGAATAGGGGCGTCTTTGCGCTGGGCCGGGGGCAGGAGTTCGAGGAGTTGGGAGAGATGCGCGGGATGGATCTCTGCGATGGTGTGGTCGGGGGAGGGGGTAGCCCAACGGAATTCGGCGTCACGGGGCTGGCGCGAGCCGCGCGGATCGGTACCCCTGGGCGCGCTGACTTGACGCGAGACTCGTTTGAGTCTTGTTTGAGACTCATGAGGATGTTCAGGCTGTCCGAGGCGAAGCGAAACTTCGGGAAGCTCTTTGCCCGGGCGAAAAAAGGTGAGGTCGTCGTCCTTCAGAACGGTTCTGACTTCATGCAATTGGTGCCCTTCGTCCTGCCCGAACCCGTGCCGCTCCGCCCGGTGGGATATTTCCGGCCATCCGAGGACGAGATCGATCGGATCAACGCGGCGCCTGCAGACTCTGGGCCTCTGCGATGAAGCGCCGACATCCGCCCGGAATCCTCATCGCCTTACCCGTTGGCAAGCAGTCGGGGAGGGGACGGGCCAGTGTGGCCGACGAGGGATTGCGAAGCAGATCCCGACCAGAAATCGGCGGCGTCGAGGCATCGACGGAAGGCTGCGATGCACAGGCGCGGGCGAAGGACGGCGGATGGCGATGAAGAATCGTCACGGCGTAGAGATCCGTCCCTGGGCGGTCGTGAGACTGCGGTTCCGTCCGACGGATCGCGACCTTCATCCCGCCGTCATTCTCTCCAACGAGGAGTACTGTGCGGACTCGCGGATTTTGCGGGTGAACGTGCTGCATGGGACCAAGGTGTCGCCGGGGAGTCCCGCCCGCGCG
>CAZEJZ010000696.1:0-1700 GCA_964512415.1 uncultured Opitutaceae bacterium | reverse complement strand
CGTGTTCAACAACCCGAACGCGACCACCACCTGCGGCTGCGGAAGCAGCTTCAGCGCCTGAGAGCGGCCTGAAGCTCCTAGCCGGGTCGCCTCATTACTAACGTCTTCTGGCCGCGAAGTCCGCGACGCAGGTCTGACGAGATCCCTCGTCATGGCATGAGACGCGGCGGGGGAGATGTATATTCCGCCTTATGAATTCCGCGGGTTATTGGATCAAGACGAAATCCGGACCGAAGGGACCATTCACCCTCGAGCAGATGAGATCAATGTGGTTCTCTGGAAAGCTGCATGGTGGCGCGCTTTTCAACCGTGATGGGGGGCCGAAGTGGGCGTCGCTCGGACTCGTCGCTGATCTTTTAGAGTCGAAGCCAAACGAGTTGGCGGCGCCACGGGGAGAACCAACTCCTCCACAGGCACAACTGACGCAGCCAGTTTCAGTGGCTGTGGTGCACATGGATCCCCGGCCAACTGACAAGCAACTAGTTTACGAATCACGCAAGAAGAGTGGATGGGTCGCGGCACTTTTGAACCTGCTTATTCCAGGCGCCGGGTACATGTACTGCGGGCGAGTGATTCTTGGAATTTTTGTCTTTCTTTTCACGGTCACCCTCTTGATCGTCACGATGGGGATTGCGACGCCATTGGTCGCGCTGATCTGCGTGGTCGATGGGTTCCTCTGTGCAGGTCGTGCGAATCGCGATCTTGCGAGCAAGTTGATCGGGGGGCAGCGAATCGTTCATTAGGGGAATTGAACTCGCCACCCAACCCCGGTTGAGGTGGTGTGCGATCCCAGCCGGACTCGAGTCCGGACAAAGCAAGTGTCCCAGTAGCCGAGGGTGCGCCGCAGGGAGTGTTGTTATGCCGCCTGCGCGGCGCCGGGCGAGCCGGGCACAGGCGTGAGCGACACGACTAATCCCACGTCGATTGTCTCGGTCGTGTCGCCGTCGGCGGGGGAAACCACCAGCACGTGCCGCCGGTTGGGCAGCACCCACGCGAACTCGGGGTGGAACACGTCCACCTTACGCTGGTCCGCGAGATGCAGCCGAAACGGTTGGAATGGCGCCGTCTTGAGAGCCTCTCGAATCTTTTCGCCTGTCACCTGCATGCCTCCATGTTGCGTTGGGACCATACCGCACTGCAAGTGGTATCCCGCCGAAGCATGCGGAATTTCTGGGCCTCGTGCGGGTCGTGCCTTGCGCACGCGCCCCATACCCTCTCGGGATGGCCTCTTCGACCTTCCTTCGGCTGCTGCCCGTCGCCTCGATTCTTCTGGCCGGCTGCGGGACCGGGCCGACCGTTCGGCCGTCATCCGTTTCGCCGGCGGCGGCCATGAAGCCGGATGCCCAGTCGGCCCCCGTCCCGCCCGTCGCGCGCCAGGAGGTCTTCGTGGTGAAGAGCCCGCACGGCGATCGCGTCGACGAGTACTACTGGGTGCGCGACGACGACCCGAAGCAGAAGCGTGCCGAGGTGATGGACCACCTGCGCGCCGAACAGGCCTACACCGAGGCGATGCTCGAGCGCCTGCAGCCGCTCGAGGCCGCGCTGCTGAAGGAGATCCGCGGCCGCATTCAGGAGGACGACAGCACCGCGCCGCAGCACGATCGCGGCTGGTGGTACTGGCAGGCGTACCGCGAGGGCGCCGAGCAGCCCGTGTGGATGCGCCGTCAGGGTGGCGTGAAGGGCCCCGAGCGCGGCGCGCC
>CAZEJZ010000695.1:0-1709 GCA_964512415.1 uncultured Opitutaceae bacterium | reverse complement strand
CGACCCCGACGCACACGGCGGCCGCCAAAGCCGCACCCCGGATGAGTTCACGTGACCACATAATGGAAAAATCCCCGCGTCTGCGCCCGCGCCCGGTCCGTCACCAGCAGGCCCTCCGCCCCGGGAAACGACTGGATGAAGTCCACCCCGCGACGAAACTCGCGGTAGCGCGAATCCGGACACGTGATGAACTGCAGGGCGACGAGGCCGCCGGGACGCAGACGATCGTGCAAGGTCCGGCAGAAGTCCGGCAGGTAGGCGTGGCCGATGGCCTCCATCATCTCGATCGAGACGATCTTGTCGAACTGGCCCTGGATGTCCCGGTAGTCCTGAAGGCGCACCTCGATGCGCGACTCAAGCCCGGCGGCGGCGATCCGACGGCGCGCGAGGTCGTACTGCTGCTGGGAGATGGTGAGCGAGGTGACGCGGCAGCCGTGGCGCGTGGCGGCGTGAAGCGCCCAGCCGCCCCATCCGGTGCCGATTTCCAGCACGTGGTCCGAAGGGGTGAGCTGGAGGCTGCGGCAGAGTGCCTCGTTCTTCTCGCGCTGCGCGTCCGCCAGCGACGCGGCGTCAGAGGCGTACCGGGCCGACGAATACATCATGGTTTCGTCGAGGAACAGCGCGAAGAAGTCGTTGGAGAGGTCGTAGTGCCGGGCGATGTTGCGGCGGGCGGTGCGGCGCGAGTTCGGCTGCAGGAGATGCTCGATGCGGTGGGCGAAGCGCAGCAGGTTCAGTCCCCACGCGCGGGCGCGTCCGGCCGTCGAACCGGAGAGTGTGGGCGCGTGCTCCACGTTGAGCATGAACCACGCGAGCACCGACGGCAGGTCCGGTGTTTCCCAGTCACCGTCGATGAACGACTCCGCGAAACCGATGTCGCCGGCAAGCACGCAGCGGCGGAAGAAGCTCTCGCGGCGCACGCGCAGCGTGGCGGCGGCGGAGAGGCCGAGGGGAAGGTCGGGAGCGACGAGTTCGCCGGGCTCGCCGCAGTCGACGTGCCCGCCTTCGGGCAATTCGATGCGCAGGCGGCCGCGGGGCATCGCGCCGAAGGAATTGAGCACGAGCCGCCGGTGGAACGATGGGCTCGCCGGGGGACTGAAGTCCGAGGCGTCGGAGGGGCTGGAAGAAACGGGTGAGGAGTCGCTCATGCGTCGGACGTCTTGGGCTGGAGAATCGATGAAGCGTGACAGGGCGGCCTGGAGGGGCGTGGGTCGCGGTCGTTGCGGCGGGCCTACGGGATCGACCGCGAGCACCGTCGCTTACGGTACGCCGGCAGACTAGCCGATGCTCCGTGAACGCAGCGTGAAGAGACGGTCGAAAGCCGGTGAGATCGTGCACGGCAGGATCTGGGCGCGGCCGGTTCCTCCTGCCTCGTACCTAGAGCGACGGTGCGGGAATGGTGCCGGAACACCGGAGCAGTCGGCGTCGCGGCGCCCGAGGCCTGCGTTGGTCGGTCACGAAAAGGTGCGGGAGCGCTCATGCGTCGGACGTCTTGGGCTGGAGAATCGAGGAGTGGGGTCGAAGCAGTTCGCGTTGGTCGGCGGCGCGGGCGGATTTGCGGAACCAGGGAACGGATTTCAGGAAAAGCAGCAGGGCGTGCCAGTGGATCAGGGTGATGATGCGGAGCGTGAGCAACGGGTAGATGACCGTAAACCACGCCAGACGCGAGTCCGTGAGCGGGCGGGCGGTTCCGGTCAGCCGGCTGGTCAGAG
>CAZEJZ010000694.1:0-1715 GCA_964512415.1 uncultured Opitutaceae bacterium | reverse complement strand
CTCCTCGAACTGGTCCGCGCCCTGAAGGACGCCGGCCACTCCGTCTTCGTCGTCGCCCCGAAGAGCGAGCAAAGCTGGATCGGCTGCGCGAAGTCGCGCCACCGCACCGTCACCTCCACCGCACTGCCGCCGCTGCTGGGCTGCCCGACGTGGACCGTCGATGGCACGCCCAGCGACTGCGTGAACATCGCCCTCGCCCATCTGCTGCCGCGGAGCGAGCGCATCGACGCCGTGGTCTCCGGCATCAACATCGGCCGCAACGCCTCGCTCGGCTTCATCCTCGCCAGCGGCACGATCGGCGGCGCTTGGGAAGGCGCCATTCACGGCCTGCCCGGCATCGCCCTCTCCCACGACCTCTCCGCCGAGGCCTTCGCCACCATCCGCGTGCAGGGCGGGCAACCCGACGCCCGCATCCTCGCCTCCGTCCGCACCGCCGCCGCCCGCGCCGCCGCGCTCTTGCCGGAACTGGTCGCCACGATTCCCGGACCCGGCTTCGCGGTGCACAACCTCAACTTCCCCGATCCCTGCGGGCCCGACACCCCAATCGTCCGCACCGTGCCCGCTCACGTCGTCATCCCCGGACTTTTCAGCCCCGCCGCCGACGACGGCACGCACCGCTTCGTCTTCCACCTCGGCCAGGACCGCTCCCCCGCTGAACCGCTGACCGACCGCGTCGCTTTGGACACCGGACGGATCAGCCACACGATCCTGGACTACCGCGTCCTCGGCGCGGCGTTCGTGCCGCCTGGTGCGGCGACGTTCGTGCCCACCGGCCCCACCGCGTGATGGCCGGACGCTCCCGGCACGGCGACGCATTGACGCCTCCGGGGCGGCACCCAATCCTTCGTCCCTCCCCGCTCCGATGATCGAAGTCGAAAACCTCACCCGCGTCTTCCGCACCTACCGGAAAAAGCCCGGTTTCTGGGGCGGCGTGAAGGGACTGTTCCACCGGGAATTCGTCGAGACGGCCGCCGCCAACCAGATTTCGTTCTCCATTCCCGAGGGCGCGTTCGTCGGTTTTCTCGGCCCGAACGGGGCCGGCAAGACGACGACGCTGAAGATGCTCTCCGGCCTCATCTACCCGACCAGCGGCACGGCGCGGGTGGCTGGCTTCGACCCCACGCGGCGCGAGAACGCCTACCGCCGCATCTTCGCGCTGGTGCTCGGCCAGAAGAACCAGCTCTGGTGGGACCTCCCCGCCAGCGAGTCCTTCGTGCTCCTGCGCCATATCTACGATCTGCCCGCCGCGCAGTTCCGGGAGACCCTCGACGAACTCGTCACGCTCCTCGGCGTGAAGGAGAAGCTCAACGTGATGGTCCGCGAACTCTCCCTCGGCGAGCGGATGAAGATGGAGCTGATCGCCGCCCTGCTCCACCGCCCGCGCGTGCTCTTCCTCGACGAACCGACGATCGGCCTCGACGTGGTGTCGCAGCGCGCAGTCCGGACCTTCCTGCGCGACTACAACCGCCGCTACCGCGTCACGATCCTGCTGACCAGCCACTACATGGCGGACATCAAGGAACTCTGCGAGCGGGTCATCGTCATCGACAAGGGCCGCAAGATCTACGACGGCGCGCTCGACCGCCTTGAGGCCGGCAACGGGAGCCGGATGAAGATCTTCCGCTTCATCCCGCGCGACCTCGCGGCCTTTCCCGAGACGTGGAAGTCGGCCTACGGCGAGACCACGCGCGATCCCGCCGACGGACGCTTCACCG
>CAZEJZ010000693.1:0-1718 GCA_964512415.1 uncultured Opitutaceae bacterium | reverse complement strand
CGAGCACCTCCCGGACGCCCCGCACGTGGGCGGCTACGGGATCCGCGGCGACATCTTCGGCAACACCGCGAGCCAGCCCGTCGGCCGCGCGTCCAGCCCGAAGTTGTACTCGTCCGCCGCGCTCCACGTTCAGTGCACGCAGTTGCGGGTCTGGAAGGTGGAGAACGGCATCCCGACGGCCATGGGCGTCATCGAGGCGACGGCGAGCGAGGAGGACTTCGTCCGTCACTTCATCAGCGCGATGCCGAAGCCCGGAGAGGGGAAGTGCATCTTCAAGTTGCGCCCCATCGACATCAACGGCAACGAACTCGGGCAGGAGGTGACCACGATCATCTCCGAGCACCACGCGGTCCTGCGCCAGATGCGGGACGCGCAGAACGCGGCGAACGCTGCCCCGGCGACCGGCTTTCCCTTCATGGGGGGCGCCGGGATGGGCGTTCCCGGCGGAGCGTGGGACATGATGCAGCGACTGATGGACATGCAGTCCATGCAGGCAGAGGTGCTTCGTCGCTCGGTGGACGAGGAGCGTGAGCGGTACCGCGCGATTCAGGAGCAGACCGCGAAGGAGCGCGTCGAACTCGCGAACAACGCCGCGTCGGGCGTGCAGGCCCTGACCGAGCGCATGATGGTCGACGAGAGCCGCCGCAACGAGTCGGCGGTTCGGATGCAGCAGGAGCAGGGGCAGATGCTCCTGACGACGCTCACGTCGATCTTCAGCCAGCAGATGACGATGCAGCAGGCGCAGGCCGAGCAGGCTCGCCTCGCGATGGAAGCCCGTCTGGAGCAGGAGCGGCTGCGAGCGGAGCGCGAGTTCCGAGACGCCGAGCACCGCCGCGCCCGCGAGGCCGAGGAGGCCGAGCGTCGGCTGCGTGCGGAACGCGAAGAGGCCGAGCGCAAGATCCAGCGCGAGCGGGCGGACATGGAAGCCCGTCTGGAGCGCGAGCGTCTGGAGGCCGAGCGCAAGGAGCGCAAGGAGAAGGAGGACTTCGAGCGTCGCGAGCGCGAGCGGGAAGCCGAGCGCGCCCGTCAGCACGACCTCCGCATGAAGGAGATGGAGATCCAGCGCGAACGAGACCGCGAGCACTCCGAGCGCATGTTCGAGTTGCGCAAGACCGCCCTCGACGTGCAGAACGGCAGCGGGCTGAAGGGCACGCTGGAGCAGGGCCTCGGGATCATGAAGATGATCGGCGTCGAGCCGCAGGACCTCATGGACCGTCTCCTCGGGCGCAACGACGACGAGGACGAGGAGCCGCAGCCGCCGCAGCCGAGCCCGTGGGCCGCGGCGCTCCCGGCGATCGCTGGCGTGGTCGCGGAAGTCCTGAAGTCCAACAACGCGAAGGCCGCGCAGCCCCGGATGCTGCCGCCCCCCGGCATGATCCCGCAGATGATGCCGCCGATGGCAGGTGCCCCCGCGCTCCCGCCCCCGCAGATGATGCCGGCCGCGTACCGTGGCGGCGATTCGGCGCAGGAAGCCGCGGCGCAGCAGGTCATCGAGGAGGTGATCGCCACCCCCGCGCCGACGACCCCCGACATCGACCTCCCGCTCCCCGTCCAGCGGAAGGCGCGCGTGGCGGTCCGCGAACTGCTGCGGAAGTACCGCTCGACGCCCGAGAGCGAGTGGACCGACCACACCCTGCAGGCCATCAGCAACGAGATGTCGATCTACCACTACTGTCAGGCGGTCTCCGTCCGCTACGCCCTCACCGAGGGCGGCGCGG
>CAZEJZ010000692.1:0-1719 GCA_964512415.1 uncultured Opitutaceae bacterium | reverse complement strand
CACGCCGCTGTGCAAGCATGCGACCGGTGCTCCGGAGGACTACGCCCTCCGGGCGGAGGCCCGTGGACTGCGGGGCATCGTGTTCACCTGTCACTGCCCGTTGCCGGACGGTCATTCGCGGCAGTGGCGGATGGACCCGGAGCAATTCGAGGAGTACGTCGCGCTGATCGCCGGTGCCCGCGAACGCCTGCAGGGCCGGGTCGACGTGCGGTTGGGACTCGAGAGCGACTACTTTCCCGGGATTGAGCCTTGGCTGGAGCGGCTGCACGCCCGGACCACGCTGCACCACGTGCTGGGCTCCGTGCACACCCAGACGGCCCCGTACCGCGCGGCGTATTACCGCGGCGACGCGTGGGATTACCAGAAAACGTACTTTCAGCACCTCGCGCAGGCGGCGGAGAGCGGCCTGTTCGACACCCTGTCGCATCCGGACCTCGTGAAGAACGAGGCGCCGCACGAGTGGGACTTTGTCCGCATCCGTCCGGACGTGGAGCGGGCGCTCGATCGCATTGCCCGCACCGGCGTGGCGATGGAGCTGAACACCAGCGGGCTGAACAAGGCGTTCCCGGAGATGAACCCCGGCCGCGACATGCTGCGCCTGATGGCCGAGCGCGGCATTCCGGTGGTGCTCGGGGCCGATGCGCATCGGCCGGAACGGGTGGCGGACCGCTTTGAGGAAGCACTCTGGACTCTGGAGACGGCGGGATTTCAGGACATCTCTTTCTTCCTCGATCGCCAGCGGCAGACGGTGCCGATCGCCGTGGCGCGCGCGTCGCTCCGGCCAGTCGAACCCGCGGAGCCCGTTTCCTCCCGATGACGGCGACCGCGGCCCCCACGGACCTTTATGGCCTGACGCGCGCGGAGCTGCAGGAGCGCCTGCGCAGCTGGGACCTCTCGCCGGTGCACGCGGCGCGTCTCTGGAACTACCTGTACTGGGAGTTGGTCGACGACCCTGGGGCGATGACGGAGCTCCCGGTGAAGGTGCGCCGTCGCCTTGAGGCGGAGATGCGACTGGGCGTCCTGCCGACGGCTCTGGCGACGGACTCGAGCGATGGCTTCACGCGGAAGTTTCTCCTCACGCTGCCGGACGCGCGGACGATCGAGACGGTGCTGATGCGTTTCACGGGCCGCGTGACGGCCTGCATCAGCACGCAGGCGGGCTGTGCGATGGGCTGCGTCTTCTGCGCGACGGGCCAGATGGGCTTTGCGCGGCACCTCACGGCGGGGGAGATCGTGGCGCAGGTCGTGCACGTCGCGCGCGCCCTGCGGCGGGCGGGTGAGACCCGCCTGCGGAACATCGTGCTGATGGGGATGGGCGAACCCCTGCACAACTATGACGCCACCCTGCGGGCGATTGGGATCGTGCGCGATTCGGCGGGACTCTCGCTCCGGGCGGACCGGATCACGCTGAGCACGGTGGGAGTCGTGCCGGGAATTCGCCGCCTGGCCACGGAGACTCGGCCGGTGAGCCTCGCGGTCTCGCTCCATGCGGCGACGCAGGAGGAGCGTGCGGCGCTGGTTCCGGCAGCGAAGGCGTGGCCGCTGGACGAATTGATGGATGCGTGCGCCGAGTACAGCCGTCTGACCGGGCGCAGGATCTTCTACGAGTGGACGCTGATCGCGGGCCGCAACGACTCTCCGGATCATGCGCACGCGGTCGGACGCCTCCTGCACCGGATGCCGGCGCGACAGATCCTTCTCATCTCCGACAGCTGCTAT
>CAZEJZ010000691.1:0-1721 GCA_964512415.1 uncultured Opitutaceae bacterium | reverse complement strand
GCCGGGTGTCGTCATTTTCCTCGGCGTTGCGCTTGCCGACGGTGCCGCTGCCGCCCATGCCGAAGCCGGGACGACCGCTTCCGCCCCCGCCGCCGCCTCCGCCTCCACCGCCACCACCACCGCCGCCACCGCCTTCACCACCGGGACGACCGCCAGGACGGCCGGTGCCGCCGCCGCCAGCGCCCTCCCGCTTCCGCTCATCGGTTTCCGCCAGCGGACCACCCGCCTCGTCGAGATCCGCCGCGACGCGGTCTCGCTCGACGGTGCGGCGCGCGGCGTCGCGACGCAGACGGCGCAGGTCCGGATCCTCCGAAGCAGAGGCAGAATCGTCGAGAAGCATGGTTCCCGCCGAGAATGCGCTGCGCCGCGTCTCGAGGAACTCGGGCTGCACGATCTGCCGCTGCTGGGCAGGAACGGCCAGGTAGTTCCAGACGGAGTCGCGAAGTCCTACGTCGGGATCCTTGGCGATCTCCGCACGGAACGAGAACCCGCCCGGGATCGGCTGCACCAGCTGGCTCTCGCCCCAGTTGCCGTCCGGCAGGAGCCGTTGACGCTCGAACTCGACGTCGACGACGAAAATCGAATCGCGGTACCAGAGCTTCGGGATCTGGGCTCCCTGCTCGGTCGACTCGAGCTCTGCGCGCATGGCCTTCAGGTCGAGCACCGCGCTCGGAGTGGTCCACGTCAGGTCGAATGGGCCGACCGACGACGAGAACATGTCCCGGAGCCCGGGCGTGCGCTCGACCACGGAGGGCTCGACCGTGTCGTCGAACTGCACCGTCGGGCGCATCGCGACCGCGGGGAAGGAAGGCACATGGAATGGCTCGCCGGTGACGCCCCCGTCGGACTGGAGCACCGATGCAAGCCGCGGCTCGATGCGCGGCAACGAAGTCGACGGAGCGATGCTCTCGCCGAGCGCGGCTTGGAACGCCGGCGCGGTCGGCTTCATCCGGTCGCCGATGAGCGTCTGGAGGGGATCCTGCCGCGCCTCGAGCTTGCCCTTGAGCACGTTCGTCTTCTCGGCGATGCGCTTGTCGATCTCCCCGTAGGAGACCGACTCGCCGCCGAGCGACACGCTGCTGGGGAACAACTGCCACACGACGACGCTCATGAAGATGACCCCGGAGAATCCGAGGACCAGCTTCTCGACGTGCTGCTCGAAGAAGGAAATGCCGTTGCTCTTCATGGTGCTTCCTGTCTGTGCCTGTTGATCCGCATCCGTCGGTCGCGGCGCGTCCCGGTCTGGGACGCTCTGCCCTCGAGATCCGGCTCATGTGCTCACGTTGATTGACTCGCAGCGCTCCCACTCACAATCAGTCGACTCGCCCGGGAACTGGCCTTGCGCGCGCCGGCGAACGAGGCGACTCGCGTCCTCACTCCATGCCCATCTGGCCGGATCCGTCGACCGGCGCCCCTTCGGGCGAAGCCGACTGGATGCCGAGCGCAGTCCGAACCACAGCAGGCATGAATGGCGCGGTCCACTCGCGGAGCCACAGCGTCTCAACCGTGGCTGTCACGAGGCTGACCGGCTCCGCTCCGTAGAGGTATCCATCGCGCGCATCGATGAACGGATCGGCCGGTGCGACGCGGACGTTGGTGACGGTCATGAAGTTCTGCTTCGCGAGCGCGTCGAACACCTTCGTGAGCTGCGCGGTCTCCGCGACGAACACGACTTCCGCAGTGACGACGTCGTACACCGCGTTGCTCACGCGGCACGTGAA
>CAZEJZ010000690.1:0-1723 GCA_964512415.1 uncultured Opitutaceae bacterium | reverse complement strand
ACCAACGGCGATCACCTCCGGGGACTGGCGCAGCACCGCGCGCAGCGCCTGCGGAAAACCCAGGCCCAGCTCGGCGCGCACACCCACCTGGACGACGCGCGGCAACTCCCGCTCCACCGGATCCTCGATCGTGATCACTTTCCGGCCGGAGTCGGCCAGTCGACTCAGCGAGGCGTGGAGGGTCGAGGACTTCCCACTCCCCGTGGGCCCGGTGATGAGCAAAAGCCCGTCATGGGATTGGATCAATCGCTCCCAACGCGCCCCGGCCTCGCCCGCAAAGACCTCCGCCAGGCGGGTCGATGCATCATTTGGCTCCGACGCGGCCTCAAGAACTCGGATGACCACGCTCTCGCCACGGATCGTCGGCACCGACGAGACCCGGAAGTCCCGCATCCCCCGGCGGGAACTCCAGCGAAAGCGTCCATCCTGCGGAAGACGCCGCTCCATGATCGACATCCCAGCCAGCAACTTCGTCCGGGCCACGACCGCCGCGGCGTGGTCAGCGGACACCTCTCCGGCGTCCCGCAAGATCCCATCGATTCGATGTCTCACCCGGATACGCGTTTCGCTCGGCTCCAAATGGATATCCGATGCACGCGAACCGATGGCGTCTTCGAATAGGGTATCCACCACAGATTCTATCGACACAGGCGAAGCGGGGTTAACGGATGTCTCACGGGCGCTCGGGGTCTCCGGAGGCCTGATCGGGGCGTCTTCGTGCACCGCGCCCTCCCACCTCTCCGCGTCCACCGATTGCTCCTGGCCCCGCAGACCGTGCTCAGGTCGCGCGGTGTCAGGCTCGGATCGGCTATCCGACAGCTCGGCGAACCAGTTCCACGCCGCACCGATCCATTCCGCCGGTGCCACCACGGGCACGACGGACGCGTCGAGAACTGCACCGATCCGGGCCAGAGCCGCGTCGTCCAACGGGTTCTCCACTGCAAGTTCGAGCGAGCCCGCCATCCAACGCAGTGGGAAGACGCGTGCATCGATCAAGCTGCCCCGCGCCCGCCAAGAGAGCGCCGCGACGACCCGCGCCTGCTCGGGAGAAGCCAGCTCGCCCCGCGCGACCACCTTCAAACCAAAGTGCGCCGCCAGAGCCTCCGCCGCCCACCACGGATCCACCTTACCCTCCGCCACCCATCGTCTGAGCGCACCACCCCCCGCCACCGACGCTTCGGAGAACGCCCGTGACACATCAGTGCGCAACGCCTCCACGCCGCCGGACGGTCGCCATCCCCGCGACAGCAAGGCCGCGAGAACGCACTCGTCCGCCTCGCTCATCCTCCCGCCCCGGTTCTCGCTCCCACCGGCTGTACCACCCCGGCTAACGCGCCAGGCTCATGAGGAACTCCGCGTTCGACTTCGTCTTGCGCAGGCGCTGGATGAGCATCTCCATCGACTCGATCGGACCGATGCCCTGCATGGTCCGCCGCAGGCCATAGACGCGCTGCAGTTCATCCGGATGATAGATCAGCTCCTCCTTGCGCGTGCCCGAACGCAGCATGTTGATCGCCGGGAAGATACGCTTATCCGAGAGGCCGCGATCGAGGTGCAGCTCCATGTTGCCCGTGCCCTTGAACTCTTCGAAGATGATCTCGTCCATCCGGCTCCCGGTATCGATGAGGGCACTCGCGAGAATCGTCAGGCTGCCGCCGCCTTCGATGTTGCGGGCGGCGCCGAAGAAACGCTTCGGGCGCTGGAGCGCGGTCGCCTCCATGCC
>CAZEJZ010000689.1:0-1723 GCA_964512415.1 uncultured Opitutaceae bacterium | reverse complement strand
CGCGGCGGTGCAGTGAGGCAGCGCAAAGGCGAACTGATCCTCCGGCACCAACCGCAGGTCGGCCTGCAGTCCGCTCGCGAAACGGACACTCGCCTTGGTCTCGCCGCGCGCCGTGACTTCCTTCACTCCGGGCATCGCGCAGAACCACTCCACGATCGGCGCGACGTCCTCCGCCGCGACGATGAAGTCGAGATCGCCCACAGTCTCCAGCCCGCGACGGAGGCTGCCTGCAGCCTCCGCCTGCTGAACCTGCGGCAGCGCCCGCAGGCCCTGCAAGATCGGCGCGGCCTCCGCCTCCGCGTCCCACCACAGGTGTCGCCGGGCGTAAGCTTCGCGGTTGGCGATTCCCTCCAGCAGTTTCTGCTGCGACTTCTCGCCGAAACCCGTCAGGGCGGCCACGCGACCATCCCGGCACGCGGCAGCGAGCGCGGCGATGTCGGTGATCGCCAGCCGGTCGTGCAAGGCGCGGATCTTCTTCGGACCGAGCCCGGGGATCTCCAGCATCTCCACGAGACCGGGCTCCACCGATGCCTTCAGTCGCTCGTAGAATTCCAGCTGACCGGTCCGATGCAGCGTCGCGATCTTCTCCGCCAGCGCCTCGCCGATTCCCTTCACGCTCTGGAGTTCGTCCCGCTCGACCAATCGAGCGAGGTCCTCGGGCTCAATCGCCTCCAGAGCCCGGGCGCCCGCGGAGTAGGCGCGCACCTTGAACGGATTCTCCCCCTTCAGCTCAAGCAGGGTCGCGATCTGATCGAGCACCTCGGCAATCTCGTTCTTCGTCATGGATCCAGCCTAGCCGGACGCGATCGAAAGTCACGGCGAGGATACGGCAGCGTTTTGGGTCGAGATCACCGGCAAAATCGTTTCCCCTCCCCGCCATGGCCTTCGAGTACCCGCGCACCATCCACTTTCCCGAGACCGACGCCGCCGGCGTGGTCTTCTTCGCGTCGTACCTCGGTCTCTGCCACGAGGCCTACGAGGAAGCCCTCTCCGCCGCGGGGATGCGGGTCAGCGACTTCTTCGCGGGAGGCCGCCACGGAGTGATCATTCCGATCGCGCGCAGCGAAGCCGACTACCTGCGGCCCCTCACGGTCGGCGACCGCATTCGGATCCGCGTGCGACCCGAACGGCTCGATGCCCACCGCTTCGCGGTGAGCTACGAGGTGGTCCGCGTGGGTCCTCCGGAAAAGAGCGTCGCCCGCGCCCGCACGGAACACGTCTGCATCCACGCCACGTCGCGCGAGCGCGTGCCGCTCCCGGCTGAACTGGGGGCGTGGGTCGACGCCCGGTAACTGCGGACAACGGCCTGAATCATCATCGCCCGTTCCCTCCGCGCCGCGCCGGTCCCTGAGCGTGCAAATGCGGACCGAGCCGCCGCGCCGGCCGCGACACCGCTCGCCCGCTTTGCGACGCATGAATGCGTCGGATTGATTCAGTCGGATGACCGGAGCGCCGCGCCGAAGTCCGCCTGCACGAGGCGAAGCAGCGTCGCGCGGTTCAACTTGCCCTGCGCATTGCGCGGCCACGTCGGCACCGCCACGTAGCGCTTCGGCCGTCGATACGCCGCGAGGTCGCGCTCCAGCCGCCGACGCACCTTCGTCCAGTCCGGTGCGTCCCCGCCCGCGGGGTAGCACGCCACGACGGCTGCGCCCCACTCCGGGTCCGGCACGCCCATCACCGCCACATCCTCGGGAACCCTCATGCCACGCCTTCTCAACCCCTC
>CAZEJZ010000688.1:0-1728 GCA_964512415.1 uncultured Opitutaceae bacterium | reverse complement strand
CGGCGTCCGCCCGCGCGGCGTAGGCGAGGTGGGCAGACCGGACCTGGGGCTGCTCGGGTGCGTCTCGGTGGTCGCCGCATAGGTTCGCCCGCCGCAGCGTGGACTCGGCGAGGTGATGGTTCGCGAACCAACGCCACGCCGCGTCGAATCTCTCGCCGGCGAAGTGCGCCCCGTCCACGGGGCAGCGATGGTCGTTGGGACGGTGGGGATCGAACCGCAGTTCGACGCCGTGATCGGGGCAGGTGAAGTCGTGGTAGTACCCGCCCGGCACCTCCGGCACGCGGAGTTTCATCGCCGTCGCCGCGGCGACCTCGCGGCGCAGCCGTTCGATCGCGGGCCGGAAGGCTGGGTTCGCGGCGCGACGCCGGAGGTTTGCCAACTCGGCGTCCGTGAAGATCGAATTAGGCACGATAGGCCTCCACCGTGGTGCGGGCGATGCCCTCCCAGGAAAGCTCGCGCAGGCGCTGCTCGATCCCGGGGCGGAGAGCCTCCCGGTGGATCGAGCGGGCCGCGATCATCGCCTGCGGCAGCGCTCCGGGTCTCGATGGATCATAGGTTGCGCCGACGGACTCATCGACGACCTCCGGCAGGCACCCGATCGCCGGAACGATCACCGGACAGTGAAACGAGAGCGCCGTGATCGCTGAGCCGGACGTCAGGATGTCGGTGAAGGGAAAGACCGAGACATCGGCGGCATTGAAGAACCATTGGAACTCCTCGTTGGCGTAGAATTTCGACTCCCGCAGCACGATCCGGGGATCGGCGTTGCGGGCCCGGGCGACGATCCGCTCGCTGTAGTCCGTGCACAGGCGGGCGGCGAAGAGGAAGCGAAGGTCCTCGCCAGGGAGGCCGAGGAAGGCCTCCAGCAGTTGATCGACGCCCTTGTTTGACCGGACGTTGCCGAAGAAGTGGTAGACGAAGTGCCGGTCCTCGAAGCCGAACCGCGCCCGGGCCTCGGCCCGCGAGACGGTGTTTGGGTAGGCATCGCAGAAGTGACCGTGCGGCGCGACGAAGACGCGCTCGGTCCGGTGGAAGTGCTGCGCAAGCAGCGAGCGGGCGTGCTGGCAGTGGACGATGATGGCGCTGGCGGCGGCGGTGACGCCGAGCCGGGCGAGATGATCGAGATCCCGGCACGGGCTGTCGTGCGGGTAGAGGTTGTGCATCGTCCAGACGACCTTGTACCCGATCGATCGGGCGAAGGTGAGCGCGTCGATCATCGCGGTGCAGCGACGCGTGGTTTCCTCGGTCGTGCCGCTGTGGTAGAGGCCCGACGGCCAGTGGAGGTGGAGGACGTCGAACTGGTCGCGGTGGGCCCGGAGCCATTCCCGATCCAGTTGCTCGCGGAAGCCCGCGACGGAGCGCACGCCGTGAGCTTCGAGGGCGCGGGCGAGCAGCGCGGCGTAGGGATTTGCGCGATCGAGCGAGAGTCCGGCCGGTTCCCAGAAGACCAAGGCTTGCATGCGAGAGGGGTAGGGCGGCGAGCGTCACTCCGGCGCGGCGGGCCGGCAAGCGACGAGTGCTGAGCAGGATTCCTGACCAGTCGCCGCGGCTTAGGAGTGGGCGAGCGCCGGGGCCTTTGGGGGCGGCTGGCCGGGGGCTTTCTGCCGCACGCCGGTGCAGGTCTGCTGGGATGGTGCTGGCTTGGGAGGATTCCCGGAAAACGACCGCGCCGCGGATCCCGGAAGGGATCGCGCGGCGCGGGGGACGGGCCAAGTGCGCCCGGTGGGA
>CAZEJZ010000687.1:0-1747 GCA_964512415.1 uncultured Opitutaceae bacterium | reverse complement strand
GCCACGGGATGCGGCGGCGGTTGGTCGAGAAAAGGACGGCGATTCCGATGAAGGCGGCGAGGCCGAGGAGGCCGCGTCCGAGGTGGGTGAGCGAATCCATGGGTCACGGACGGGCATCCGCCGCGTCGGCAGCAGGCTTGCGTCGTCGGGGTCCCACGGCGAGGATGAATTCGTCCGTTTCGCCCCCCCCGCAGTTGCCATGACTCTTCAGGAGCGCCTCGATCGCCACCTTTCCTGCGTCCCCAACGTTGCCCAGGCCAATTGGGTCGCGGCGAATGCGACGCTGGTCGGGGACGTGACTCTGGGTCCGCAGAGCAGCGTTTTCTATGGCGCGGTCCTGCGCGCCGACATCGCCCGGATCGTCGTCGGCGAGGGAACCAACATTCAGGACAACGTGGTGGTTCATCTGGCCGACGATCTCGATGCGATCATCGGGAACTGGTGCACGATCGGCCACTCCGCGATCGTGCACGCCTGCACGATCGAGGACGAGTGCCTGATCGGAATGGGTGCCACGATCCTGGATGGTGCCCGGATTGGCCGCGGCAGCATTGTCGGGGCCGGTGCCGTGGTCACCCAGCGGACGCAGGTGCCCCCGGGATCGATGGTGCTGGGAACGCCGGCCAAGGTGGTTCGATCGCTCAGTGCGGCTGAGCAGGCGGGATTGCGGGAGTGGGCGATGAAGTACGTGACCGTATCGGCCGCGCACGCCCGAATCGTCCGCTAGCGCGGCGTGACGCGGCGCCTCTGGCGCTGGTCGCGGGCGTTTTTTGAGTGGTTCGGCGGCGGTTTTCCTCCAGAGTGATCGCTTCTCGCCATGGACCGTCTCGATTCCGCCTTTGCCCGTGCCCGCTCGGAGAACCGAGCGGCGCTTGTCGCCTATCTTTGTGCGGGTGACCCGGACTTCGACACCTCGCTGGCGGCCTGCCGCACCTTGGTGGCGAGCGGCGTGGATATCCTCGAGATCGGCGTGCCCTTTTCGGATCCGCTGGCGGATGGCCTGACGAATCAGTTGGCGGCGCAGCGGGCGCTGGAGAGCGGAATGACGGCGGAGCGGGTGTTCGAGTTGGTGCGCCGGTTGCGCGCGGATCACCCGGCGCTGCCAATCGTGTTCTACACGTATTACAACCTGGTCTTTTCGAATGGCAGCGAGGAGTACGTTCGGTCCGCGACGGCGGCCGGGGTGGATGCGATGCTCACCTTGGATCTGCCTCCGGAGGAAGCGGCGGACCTCTCGGCGATTGCGGCTCGGTACGGTTTGAGGACGGTCTTCATCGTCGCTCCGACGACGCCCGACGAACGCCTGCCGCTGATCTGCTCGGCGGCGACGGGCTTCATTTATTACGTTTCTCGGGAGGGCGTGACCGGCGTCCGCGACGCGGTGGCCGCCAACATCCCGGAGGCCGTGGCCCGGATCCGTCGCGCCACGACGCTGCCCGTCGTGGTCGGATTCGGCATCTCGCGTCGGGAGCACGTGCGGGCGGTGGCCGCCCACGCCGATGGAGTTGTCGTGGGATCCGCGCTCGTCAACTGCATCCGGGAGCATCTCGGACGTCCCGACGCCATCGTGCAGCGTCTTGCGGCGGTGGCGTCCGATTTGGCTGCGGGCTTGAGCCGGGCCTGACCCGGGCAGCGACTCAGTTCGGCGCCCCCGCCGGCACCTGCACGGCGAGGCTGGCCGGCTTGACCTCGACGTGGAGCGAGCCGGAGGTCTCGTGGACTTCGCCGTCCGTGTGGAAGTACCCGG
>CAZEJZ010000686.1:0-1749 GCA_964512415.1 uncultured Opitutaceae bacterium | reverse complement strand
CCCTGAACGATGGTCTCGCCGAAGAAGACGCCGAACCAGTGCGGGGGCAGGGGATCGCCCTTCTTGATGCTCTCGGTATCGACGTCGAAGGTCGAGGCCACCCGGCGCACCGACATCATGCCGATATCGTCCTCGGTGATGCGCACGCGCCCGATCCAGGGGCGCAGTTCCACCATCGCGTCGTCCATCCAGCCCATCGCATTCCTCATCACGTTCATGCTCCTTTCGCCCATTCGAAATGAGGCGAGGGAAGGGAGCGAGTGTCCGACAAAAGCACGCCGCGCGACAGCGTCTCTTTCCATGATCCGAAAATCGGCCGCATGGCATCGGGATCGATTCTCGAATTAAAGTCGGGCGATGTTCAAGAATGCCGGACGCCAGTATGAGGTCTCATTGCCCGATGGCAGGCGGGGAAAGCTGAGCTTCGCGTTGGGCGATCTCGCGCTGGAAAACCCCTTCACCCGGCATGCGCGCTCGCTGAAAGCCGTTGGCTTCGGCGTGATCAGCTTCGAAGGCCTGCCGGAGGCGCCGGCAAGTTCGATGATGTGGATCCAGACTCCGACCGACACCGTGATGACGGTCGCCGACGGCGACAAGCCGCCGAGCGGCGCGCTTCAGCGCACGGTCGCCCGATATCTCGCGGTTTATTTCTCCGACATCGCCGCCATTGCGCCGGAACTCGGCGAACCGCGGGTTCGTCCCGACATCGAGGGCTGACGCCGCGGGGATAGTCCGGCACGCGCGACCGGCCTGCGGTGCCGCCTGCGCTTCGGGTATGATGCAGGCATGAAGCGCGTGGCGGTGTTCGGTAATGCCGGCAGCGGCAAGTCGACCCTGGCGCGGCGATTGTCGGAGATCACCGGCCTGCCGCTCCATCCGCTCGACCTGATCCAGTTCCGGCCGGGCGGCGAGCCGGTGCCGCACGAGGAGTATCTGCGCCAGCACGCTGAACTCCTGCGGCAGGACGCGTGGATCATCGACGGGTTCGGCGACGCCAAGTCGGCGTGGGAGCGCTTCGCCGCGGCCGATACCCTGATCCATGTCGATCCGCCGTTGGCGGTCTGCGCCTGGCGGGTGACCAAGCGGTTCGTGAAGGGGATGTTCGTCCTGCCCGAGGGCTGGCCGGAGGGCAGCCCGATGTGGCGCAGCACCTTGCAGAGCTATCGCGTGCTGCGGCTATGCGACAAGCACCTGACGCCCAAGTACCGGCAACTCATCGCGGAGGAGGCTGGGCGCAAGCGGGTGCACGGGTTGCGGTCGACATCCGAGGTCCGTGCCTTTTTGGAATCTTTCAAAGGAGAATCCTCACCCTGAGGAGCGTTGCGTAGCAGCGCTTCTCGAAGGGCGGGATCGAGCACCGTGCGTGTTGCCCATCCTTCGAGACGAACGCCTTCGGTGTGCTTCTCAGGGTGAGGGCTACCTTGTTACCCGTGCCCAAACGAAAAAGGCCGCCCGTGAGGGCGGCCTTTCCGCTGTATCGATCCGGTGAGGATCAGATCGAGTAGTACATCTTGTACTCGATCGGCGCGGGCTGGTGCTCCCACGCGTAAACCTCTTCCCACTTGAGTTCCATGTAGGCGTCGATCTGGTCGTCGGTGAACACGCCGCCCTTGGTGAGGAAGGTGCGGTCGCCGTCGAGGGCGTTGAGCGCCTCGCGCAGGCTGCCGGCGACGGTCGGAACCTTCGAGAGTTCCTCCGGCGGCAGGTCGTAGAGGTTCTTGTCCATCGGGTCGCCCGGATGGATCTTGT
>CAZEJZ010000685.1:0-1758 GCA_964512415.1 uncultured Opitutaceae bacterium | reverse complement strand
GGCCGAGTGATACGAGCGGCCCATCACATGAATGCACGACGAGGACCGCGCGGAGCGCGTGACGTGGTCGCCTCGATCCCAGACAGCCTGCGCAACGCGTCGGCGGGTGCCTCAAGGCCGATCCATCCTCGGGAGTCCGAACTCGGTCAGCCGTACCATGCGCCCAGTGAATCGGGCGGGACATCATCGACCTGAAATCGATGGCTTGCGGGCCCTCGCCGTGACGGGGGTTCTCGCGTTTCATGCCGACGGCCTCTTGCCGGGAGGCTTCGTCGGCGTGGATGTCTTCTTCGTCATCTCCGGCTATCTGATCACGTCGCACATCATCCGCGACGTCAAGAACGGAACCTTCAGCCTCGCAGCGTTCTGGGATCGACGAATCCGTCGGATCGCACCGGCTTGCATGGTCATGGTGCTCGCGGTGCTGATGATCGGATCGCTGGTGATGCTTCCAAACAAGCTTCGATCGGTGGCGGCAAGTGCGCTGGCGCAGGTGTTTCTCGTCAGCAACCTGCATTTCGCAAAGGGGACGGACTATTTCAATCCGAACCTCGACTCCGAGCCCCTGCTCCATACTTGGAGCCTTTCGGTGGAGGAGCAGTTCTACCTCGTCTTTCCATTGCTTCTTGCGGCAGGACTTCGAAGGAGTTTCTCCTGGACCGGTCGCGGAATCGCTCTTGTCGGATGCACGAGTTTTTTCCTCGCTCTGGCTGGACAGATCTGGTGGCCTGAAAGGAACTTCTTCCTGCCGTCGAGTCGAGCCTGGGAGCTGCTTCTAGGAAGCTGGCTCGCCCTACAGCACTCGTGCTCAGCTGCGCCGCCGAGGTATCCCGGGATCGGTTCATCGATCGGGATGACCTGCGTCGTGCTGGGACTTTGCTCTGCGAGCAGCGGGTCGGGCTATCCGGGACCGGCGGCGCTCCTGCCGACGTGCGGAACGGCACTCGTGCTGCATTGCACCGCATGGGAGCCCGGACTTTCAGGACGGCTGCTGGCGATGGCTCCGGCACGCTGGATCGGGTTGATCTCCTATTCGCTCTATCTCTGGCATTGGCCGATCCTGAGTTTCTTTCGCTACGCCGTGGCCGATCCGCTGGCTCCAGGTCTTGTGGCGTTTGCCTACGCATTGTCGCTCGTCATCTCCGTTGTCAGCTGGCACTACGTCGAGAGGCCATTTCGGCAGCGCCGCATCAATGCGACTCCGACCATTGCAATCAAGGCCTTTCTGACAAGTTCGGCCGCTCTCATTGTCCTGACGGTCATGGTGCGAGCGACGCGCGGACTCGCAATGCGTCCATGGGTCGCCGAGGTCGTTGGCGAGGACGGGCGCGAACGAGGAGCGCTCCATCGATTCGAGGCACCCACCCCTTTCCCCTCCAGTCTGCGCAAGCTCTCCATGCTGGGGCACTGCGCCGACGACGAGTCGTGCGACTTCCTGCTTTGGGGTGATAGCCATGCCATGGCGTTGAGCGGAACGATGGATCGCGCAGCTCGCGAGGCTGATATCTGCGGATATGCGGCCATTCGTCCCGGCAACGTGCCGATGATCGGTGACGACGCGGAACTTGTGCAGCACTCCGTCCACGACTGGAACGGGCGACTGGTCCAGTCGCTTGCGGGGACCCGGATCCACCATGTGGTGCTGAGCGCGTACTGGAGTTCGCACTTCGGATTTGATGATCCCTTCTCCGATCCCTTCGATCCTGCGCGGATTTCGAGGTGGCGCGAGTCGGTCCAGCACACGATTGGAGGCCTCCT
>CAZEJZ010000684.1:0-1758 GCA_964512415.1 uncultured Opitutaceae bacterium | reverse complement strand
TCAGCGGCAGAAGCAGGATCCCGTCCCAGATCGGCATCACGGGGGTGGACATCTCCTCCAGCGTGCGATCAAGCTCCTCACGGATGCGCTCGGCCTCGCGCACCTGCTTCAGGGCGATCTCGGTGGCTCGGGCCGACTCGACCTTCTCGGTGATGTCGATGGCGAACTTCACCACCCGTTCGACATGGCCTTCCAGGTCGAAGACCGGCGTGTAGTTCGCCTCCAGCCAGACGGTCTTTCCGCCCTTGGCAAGGCGGTGGAACTGCCCCGACTTCACCTTGCCGGAGGCCAGCTCCTGCCAGAAGGTTGCGTATTCGGCCGACTGCGTCTCGTCGCGCGTGACGAACAGGCGGTGGTGCTGCCCCGCGATCTCGTTCTCGGCGTACCCCATCGCCGCAAGGAACGCGGCGTTCGCGGACAGGATGGTGCCGTCGGGCTTGAACTCGATGACGGCCATGGAGCGATCGACCGCCGCCAGCTTGGCTGCATCGGCGAGAGCGGCCTTCCGCGCTTCCGTGATGTTCTGGGCGAACTTGATCACCGACACGGTCTTGCCGTAGGCGTCCTGCACGGGGGTGTAGCTGGCCTCCAGCCAGATCGTGGAGCCATCCTTCGCGACGCGCTCGAATTGCCCCGACTTCGAGATGCCTGCGGCGAGTGCGGACCAGAAGTCGCCGTACGCCGGCTTGGCGGCCTCCTCGGCCTTCATGAAGATGCGGTGGTGCCGACCCTGAATCTCCTTCAGCGTGTACCCGGTGGCCGCAAGGAACAGATCGTTGGCGCGCACGATGGTGCCGTCGGGCTTGAACTCGATGACCGGCATCGTGCGTTCGATCGCGCCGACAATCGCGCCACTGAGGGAGGAAGCGGAGGGGGTGGGTTGGGTGGTCATGACGTGCCTCGGGCTCGTGCGGGAAATGGCCCGTTCCGTCGTTTGCACCAACCCAGACTGCCTGGGTCGCGCAGAGGGGCGCTTGCTGACGAGATCTGTGGGGGTGGAGCGTATCGAATCCGGAGCCGGCTTGATCAACACGCCCTTCGTCATCGTGCGTGCCGTCACGGAGCCGAGACCAGGCATCACGATCGTCGCATCCGATTGACAAATCACGCGCGCTTTCGCGCACGCCCAACGAAGACGTCTTTAGGATGACGTGCGCGCAAGGCCCACCCAAACGCCAGAGCCCCGACCATCACCGAGCAGCCCACCATCATCCTCTTCGACGGCGTCTGCAATCTCTGCAGCGGCGTGGTGCGATTCCTGATCGCGCGTGATCCACATGCGCGTTTCCGTTTCGCCGCGCTGCAGTCACCGGCGGCGCGCGAGGCATGCAAGGCGGCGGGTTACGAACTGCTCGCTTCCGCCACGCCGGGCACGATCGTGGTGATCGAGCACGGCCGAGCGCTCGAGCGCTCCGACGCGGCGCTGGCGATCGCCGGGCGCATGCCGTTCCCGTGGCCGGTGTTCGGCGTGTTCCGTGCGCTGCCGCGCGGGCTTCGCGACGCACTGTACCGGTTCGTGGCGCGCAACCGGTACCGATGGTTCGGGCGTGCCGAGGCGTGCATGATGCCCACGGCGGAACTTCGCGAAAGGTTCCTCGACTGAAGCGCGTCGCTGCGCCGCGGAGGCGCGATCCATCCTTGACGAAGTGGAACGCACGCTCCGCCAGCGGGCCCGACCTTTGGCGTGTTCAAGGTGCCCTTGCCGGTTCCGTGCCGAACGAGGGATCCGCGTTCGAATAGCCTTGATCCATGCACCCG
>CAZEJZ010000683.1:0-1759 GCA_964512415.1 uncultured Opitutaceae bacterium | reverse complement strand
GGGTTTTCCGAGGTTGCGATGGATCCAGGCGAGGGCGTCGACAAGCCGGGGATCGAGCCGCGCGCTGGGCAATCGGTGGCCGAACGCGCGGGTGAGCCAAAGCTCCATCCAGCGATTCGCGCAGGCTTCCCCGGTGGGCGTGCGCTCCTGCCACGCCTCGATTGCACGGAGAAACACGTCGTGGAGGTCCGGCGGCAGCGTGGGGCTGAGGGTCAGCTCGGGGGCGAGGAGGGTAAGCGCATCACGCTGGTCCGCGGCGACCCACTCGACGTGCACGACGGCGAGCCGGAGATCATGACCATGAATGCTGTGGGTCTCGTGCGCGGGCAGGACGAGCCACGCCGGAGCTTGGAAACGGGCTTGGCGGCTGCCGCTGCGCACGGTTCCCTGTCCCGAGACGACGCGGATGACATCGTGGTACGGCAGCGTGCGTCGCGCGAGCTTCCATCCCGGAGGCATGGCCTGCGTCCCGGCGACGATGACGCGGGCGCGGATCTGATCGAGAAAGTGCGAGGCGGAATCGCGGCGGGGGTTCACGCGGCAGGCGACGGTGGCGTGCCTAGCGAATCCGGCCGATACGTAACCGCGAGGACATTCGCGCGCCAGTTCTCCGCATCGGCCCGGACTTGGTCGGGGCTGCGCGGATCGCCGACGGCCTTGATCAGTCCGGGCAGCCACTTCTGGCCGAAGCGCACATGCTGGGTCTCGTCGGCGATGTCGTAGCTCCAGGTCATCGCACCGACCGTGTCATTGTGCTCAAGCGCCTGCTTGAGACCTTGATGCTTCCCGGGGAACGCGTCGGCCTCCTGCGTCGTGAGGGCCGCGTAGCGATCGTGCGGCGCGAGGGTCTGGCGGAGCCGGTAGGCGGTGGTTGACAGCGGTACGTCCCTGAACGGGATTCCGAGGGACTTCAGCTTGAGCTCGCCGAAGGTGGCGTGGCGGGACTCGTCCCACATGTGCCGGGCGGCATCGAAGTAGAAGTCCCAAGGCATGTCCGGGGCTTCGAACAGGAGGGAGGCGCAGGAATCGGTTGCCTGCATCTCCATCATGAAGTTCACGGCGAAGTAGCGCTCACGCTCCGAGTAGGGGCTGTTCGCCGGCGGCTCGGCGTGCCGCGTCGCCCGGGCGACGAATCCGCGCGGTAAGGTGCCATCCCCCAGCGGCAGGCGACCGATCTTCCGGGGAGCCCGCACGGGCTCGGTGCGCCGGCGCTCGAGGACGCCCAGCTCTGTCTCCAGTTCCCCGAGCGCGACGAGGACTCTGGCTTGAAAGATCGCATCGGGTTCCCCGAGACGCGGGCGGGCCTCGCTGGCCCACGCAATCTGGGTCCGCAGCAGATCCCGGTTGGCCTCAAGCAAGGGAGCGCTGGGCAGGTCATAGACGCTCCGCGTCGCCTGCAAGAACGCCTCGACCCACTTGAGCAACTGTGGCTTGACCTGCAAGTAGACGGCCTCGAGGGCGTCGGCCGAAGACGGCGCCTCGCAGAGGCACTCGAGCAGGCTGCGGGCCGGCGCGGATGCGCTGAGGTGAGTCTCGGTGGGAATCACGCCCAATTCGCGCTGTCGGACCCGCAGGTCCTGAACCATCCGGAAGTCCGAGAAGAGGTGGAGCGGAAGGCCGCAGCGGAGGTCCCATTCCTCGAGCAAGGGCACGAACCCGGCCGCCACGCGGGCGAGCTCGGTCTGGAAGTCAGCGAGATTCCGAATCGCCAGACCGCGTTCGCGCGGGAGGCTGACGGAGAGGACGGCGGCTTCGGGGG
>CAZEJZ010000682.1:0-1759 GCA_964512415.1 uncultured Opitutaceae bacterium | reverse complement strand
GCAGATTCCGGCCCTCATCGTCTCGGTGGGCGCCGGCACACTGAACACCCGCGCGGCGGGTACGGGCAATCTGGGCGAGCAGATCGGCAAGCAGGTGGTGCGTTACCCGCGGGCGATCGGCATCGCGTCCGGCATGCTCGGCGTCTTCGGGCTGATGCCGGGCATGCCGGCGCTGCCTTTTCTCGGTCTGGCGCTGGCGGGCGGCTACCTGGCCCGCGTGCTGCACCAGCAGCAGCGCGTGGAGGCGGCTGGGGCGGAGATTGCGGCCGCGACCGCGAAGGCGGCGGGACCCGCCAACCCCAAGGCGGGGCGGGATGGAAACGCGGGCACCTCGACGGGTGGATCGCCGGCCGCGGGCGGCAAGCCGGCGATCGCTGAGGACATCCGGCGGATGATCGACCTGGATGTCTTCGCCATCGAGATTGGTTACGGCCTGCTGCCGCTCGCGGAAGCCAAGCAGGGCGGCGATTTGCTGGCCCGCGTGACCGGCGTGCGCAAGTCGCTCGCGCGGGAAAAGGGCATCCTCGTGCCGCCCGTCTCCGTGCGCGACAATCTGGAGTTGGAAGCGAACGAATACCGTTTCCTCCTGCGTGGGAAGGTCATCGCGAAGGGTCAGGTCCAGCCGGGACGAACCATGGCGATGAATGTTTCCGGCAGTTCCGTCGCCCTCCGCGGTGTGCCCACCCGCGAACCGGTCTTCGGCCTGGATGCAGTCTGGATCGACGAAGCCGAGAAGAAGACCGCCGAGATCAACGGTTACACCCTGGTCGATCCCTCGTCGGTGATGATCACGCATCTGTCGGAGAGCCTTAAGTCCGTCGCCCACCTGCTCCTCGGGCGGCAGGACGTCCAGACGCTCATCGATCACCTCAAGGAATCGAATCCGGCCCTCGTGGCCGAGTTGCTGCCCGATCTGGTGACGCTCGGCATCATTCAGCGAGTCCTGCAGAACCTGTTGCGGGAAAATCTCTCGATCCTGAACCTGCCCCTCATCCTCGAGTGCATCGGCGACTTCGCCGGGGTGACCAAGAGTCCGGATGACCTCAGCGAACTGACGCGCCGCAGACTCGGACTTTATTTTGTGCCGGAGTTGGAAGCGCGGCCCGGCATCGTGCGCGCCCTGACCGTTGATCCCCGCCTCGAGCAGGCGTTGATCGGGCGGATTCATCGGACCCCGACCGAGGTGGGCCTGGGGCTCGATCCGGTGCTCGGCCGTCATCTCCTGAACGAAATGAACAGCCGAATGGCCGAGTTCACGCGCTCCGGATTGACCCCTGTGCTGGTGGTGGGCACCGAGCTGAGACTGCCGCTGCGACGTTTCCTCGAGCCCTCCTTTAACCGACTGGTCGTTCTCGCGTTCCAGGAACTGCCCCTCGCGACCGAGATCGAGAACGTGGGCCTGATCGCGGCGCCCGCGATGCCGGTGGTTCGGGCGGACCCCGCGACCCTCAAGGCCGCCTAGTTTCCGTCGCGCGACCGAAACATTTCGATCAAGCCGCCGGGTCTGCGACCGATACTGTCTCCCATCGGTCACCCTCTCGTCACGCGCCGGTATCCGGCAAGAAGTGACGCTGGGTGGAACTATCTGCCTACAGGAACGGCATCTTTTGCCCTAGGCGACCGGCAATTCCCGCCTCCGCTTAGCGGATACAATCGAATGCATTAGGCGATATTGCAGCTTAAGCAGCGGAGATAGAGTGACTTAAGATGGGGTGGGGTAATCTGGCATGGGAAAAGCAATACGGGAGGTTCCCCATGG
>CAZEJZ010000681.1:0-1763 GCA_964512415.1 uncultured Opitutaceae bacterium | reverse complement strand
CCTCAGGCATCGCGATGCAACCAGCCTGACGTAGGTTCGTCGGAAAACTGGCGGAGAGGGAGGGATTCGAACCCTCGGTACCCTTGCGGGCACGCCTGATTTCGAGTCAGGTACAATCGACCACTCTGCCACCTCTCCAGGTACAGAAGGGAAAACCGTACCGTCGACCGCCGAAAACGGAAGTCGAAAATGCGTGCTCCCCCACCCGCCGCGGGGCCCCCACCTACGCCGCCGCCAACGCCCTCCCGACTTCACTCGGCTTGGCGCCGGTCGCCAGCATCGCGCGGACGAGCAGGTCGAGCGAAACATCCGGCTCCGCGGCCTCCATTTTGGCGACCCGGGACTGACTGGAGCCAAGCTTCCGCGCCAGTTCAACCTGCGACAGCCCGAGCTTGCGTCGACGATCCCGGAGCCGACCCGCCAGGGCCACCCGAATGCTGACCAGCGCCGCTTCCTCCGGCGCCAGACCGAGAAATTCCTCGGTCGAACCCACTTTCCATCCGGCCGCTTCGAGTCGATTCTTCTTTGCTGCTTTCATGATGAGGGTCTCCGTTCCGCGGCTTGAAACCGCTCCAGGCGTTGCCGACAGATCGCGAGGACGTGTTTCGGGGTCCGGGGTGTCTTCTTTTCCGTGACCTCAAGGATCGCGATCACGTCCGTCGTCACCGCGTAGAAAATTCGCCAGGTCTTTGTCTCGTCGGGAATGCGGAGTTCGTGAACGTGCGGCCCGATCACCGGCATGGGCCGCGAATGAGGCAATCCGAGCGACTCACCGCTCTGGAGACGTCTCAGCAACACGCCGGCTTCGATCCGCGCCTGACGGGAGAACGGGGGCGTCCGAACCTCGCCGTGCAGCCACGCCAGAAGCTTGGCGTTTTGAGCCATGTCGAACTGTCGTTCAGATTTCGTAGTATGTCAATATCGACATACCAAGAGCCACCCGGACAAAGCGCCCGGACCAGGATTTCAGCGGGAGGCGGCGCCCCCATCAGGTCGAATCGTCGGGGAGCATGACGCCGATGCGCTCGGATCGGGGGGTCCAGCCGCATGCGGAGAAAAAGGTCCCTAATCTCCGCAAGACGAGCGGCGATTATGCGTGGCCATGCGCTGAGCACCCGCGCCGCCTGTGTAGCGCGAATTAGACCTCCCCATCGGTGCGGATTATTCCTCCCCAATGAGGCGGCGGAGAAAGACCGGCACCGATTGGCGTGCTGGGTGGGTGACGCTCGCCACCCGCCCGCCCGCCGCCGTCCCGCTCGGGTACCGCGCGCCCGCTCGCGCCGGCAGCGAGGACAAACAACAAAGCCTGACCCTCAGGTCACCGCCCCAGAAATGCGCAGGTGCAGCCGGCAGCCGAGGGCGGCCGCGGTGCGGGAGAGCGTCGCGAGGGTAAGCGACGTGTTCCGTTGATCGAGGACGCGCGTCACCGCCGCCCGGCTCGTGCCCAGAGCGCCAGCCAACGCGGAGACGGTGATGCCTTGCTGACGCATCCGCTGGTTCAAAGCGACGGCGATGATCTTCTTCAGCGCAGCGGCCTCCACCTCCGCCCGAATCCCCGCGTCGTCCAGAAATCGATCAAAGTGACTACCGACGTGGGGGTTGACCTTGGACTTCACGCTGCCGCCGTTGCGCTTGGACGAGGGCGTGGAGCGGCGTGCGGTGGGTTTTCTTGATGAGACCATGGAGCAGGATGATTTGGCCGGCGTGGAAACCGAACAGGGTGCGGCCGATACGGGCGGGAAGTCGGGACCGGATTTCCCAAA
>CAZEJZ010000680.1:0-1767 GCA_964512415.1 uncultured Opitutaceae bacterium | reverse complement strand
ACGCGCAGGAAGCGCACGAAGCCGTCCGCCCAACGGACCTCTTCCGCCTGCCGCCGGACGTGGCGCAGTATTTGGACAAGGACCAGCTGGGTCTCTACGAGCTGATCTGGAAGCGTACCGTCGCCAGCCAGATGGAAAGCGCCGTGCTCGATCAGGTCACGGTCGACATCGCCAGCGGCGACAAGACCGTGCAGCTGCGCACCACCGGTTCGGGCATCAAGTTTCCGGGCTTTCTCACCCTTTACGACGAGGGCCGGGACGAAAAGACCGAGGACGACGAGAACGCCACCATTCTGCCCGACGTCCAGGAAGCCGAGGCGCTCGACCGCCGCGAGGTTCTGCCCGAGCAACATTTTACTGAGCCGCCCCCGCGCTATTCGGAAGCGAGTCTGGTCAAGAAACTGGAAGAGCTCGGCATCGGCCGACCCTCGACCTATGCCTCGATCATCGAGGTGCTGCAGCGCCGGAACTACGTGAAAATCGATCGCAAGCGCTTCATTCCGGAAGATCGCGGCCGCATCGTCACCTCATTCCTGCAGACCTATTTCCCGCGCTACGTGGAATACGGCTTCACCGCCCATCTCGAGGAAGAGCTCGACGACATCTCCAGCGGCAAAGCCGAGTGGCATCAGGTGTTGCGCGAGTTCTGGAAGGCCTTCTCCGCCGCCATCGGCGAGACCAAGGAGCTGCGCGTCCGCGAAGTCCTCGACAAACTCGACGAGGAGCTGGGTCCCCACTTCTTTCCAGCGAACGACAATGCTGGCGCCAAGAGCCCCCGCACTTGCCCGTCCTGCGCTGACGGCCGCCTCGGACTGAAGCTCGGCAAATTTGGCGCCTTCATCGGCTGCTCGAACTATCCGACCTGCAAGTTCACGCGCAAGCTGGGCATCGTCGATCCGGAGAAGGATGCTCTGTCGGGCGCCAACTTGAACGAGCCGAAGCTGCTCGGTACGGATCCGCAAACCGGCAAGGAAGTCACGTTGCGTAACGGGCCGTACGGCCTCTACATCCAGTTGGGTGTGCCCGAGGGTAAGGAGAAGCCCAAGCGCGCTTCCCTGTTGAAGGGGATGACGCCGGAAGAACTCACTTTCGAGAAGGCGCTGGCGATCCTGGCACTGCCGCGCGAACTCGGGCCGCACCCCGAGGACAAGGAGCCCGTACTGGCCGGCGTCGGACGCTTCGGCCCCTACGTGAAGCACGGCTCGAAGTACAAATCGATCCCGGCCGACGAAAGCGTACTCGAGATCGGCATGAATCGCGCCGTGGCGCTACTGGCGGAAGCCAAGGCGACCGGCCGCGGCCGCGCCGCAATCAAGCCGATCCGAATCGTCGGCAACCACCCCGCCGACGGAACCCCAATCGAGCTCTATGACGGCCGCTACGGCATGTATGTGAAGCACGGCGGCGTCAATGCGACGGTGCCACGCGATCTCAAGCCCGAGGAACTGACGGTAGACCAGGCCGTCTCGCTGCTCGCTGAGCGTGCGGCCAAGGGCGGCGGCAAGAAGCCGAAAGCCGCGCGCGCGAAGAAGGCGGCACCGCTCGCTGCCAACGACGCCGGCGCCAAGCCCAAGGCCAAGAAGAAGGCCGCCGCCAAGAAGAAGGCCGCCAAGGCCAAGGCGGAGGAAGAAACTCCGCCTCGCACCGGAACCGATGGCTAAGGGCCGCGTTCCGACTCGCGACGAACTGTTGGCGTTCATCAAGGAAAGCTCCACGCCCGTGGGCAAGCGCGAAATCGCGCGAGCCTTCCACATCAAGGGCGACCAG
>CAZEJZ010000679.1:0-1775 GCA_964512415.1 uncultured Opitutaceae bacterium | reverse complement strand
CACCTTCATCAAGTTCGGCCAGATCCTGGCCAACCGCCCCGACCTGGTGCCCGCGGCGCTCATCAACGAGCTGAAGAATCTGCAGGATCGCGTGAAGCCGTTCTCGCGCGAAGAGGCCGAGGAGGCCATCCTGCGCGAGACGTGGCGGATGAGCACCCGAAGTGATCCGGAGGCGCTGACCCGCTACCACCGCGTCGCCACCGGCCTGCGCGACACCCGCGGCGGCAAGGCCATGACGATGGTCACCGAGGCCGCGCCACCCCTCACGGTGCGGGTGCTGCCCCGCGGCAATTGGCAGGACGAGACGGGAGCGGTGGTGACGCCCGCGACGCCAAGTTTCCTCCCCGGCCGACGCGAGAGCACGCCGGAGAAACGCCTCACTCGCCTCGACCTCGCGCACTGGATCACCGGTCCGGACAATCCCATCACCGCCCGCGCGGTCATGAATCGTCTCTGGGCCATGTACTTCGGCATTGGCCTGAGCGCGGTGGTGGACGACCTCGGCTCGCAGGGAGAATTGCCCTCGCACCCGGAACTGCTCGACTGGCTTGCCGCCGAGTTTCGGGGCGGAGGCTGGGACCTGCGCCAGATGATCCGGCTGATCGTGACGAGCGGGACCTACCGCCAAAGCAGCGACTACCGCACCGAGCTGCGCGAAACCGATCCGGCCAACCGCCTGCTGGCCGCGCAATCCCCGCGACGCCTCGAGGCGGAGTTCGTCCGCGACAACGCGCTGTTCATCGCCGGGATGCTCGACCTCCGCGACATCGGCGGGCCCAGCGCCAAGCCCTACCAGCCCGCCGGCTACTACGCAGCGATCCAGTTTCCCGACCGAGACTACGTGAACAGCGGCGCCGATGCCCAGTGGCGTCGGGGCGTCTACACCCACTGGCAACGGACGTTCCTGCACCCGATGCTGGCGAACTTCGATGCGCCAGCCCGCGACGAGTGCGCCGCGCAACGCAACCTGAGCAACACTCCGCAGCAGGCCCTCACGCTCCTCAATGACCCGACCTTCGTCGAAGCCGCGCGTCAGTTCGCCGCACGGGTCATCGCGGACGGCGGCACGGACGACGCACGGCTCCGCCACGCGTTCCGAATCGCGCTCGCGCGAGCGCCAAAGCCGGCCGAGATGGACTCACTACAGGCATTTCTGGCGACCCAACGGGCGACCTATCGCGCCGCCCCGGCCGAGGCGGAGAAGCTGCTCCGCCAGGGCATCTCGCCGCCTGCGACCGGCGACCTCCTCGAACTGGCCGCGTGGACCAACGTCGCCCGGGTCCTCCTCAATTCCCAGGAAGTGATCACCCGCTACTGACGCCACCCATGAATCCCTTCGACGCCCACCGCCACGCCCTCAGCGTCAACCGCCGCACGTTTCTCACGCAGAGCGCCTACGGTCTCGGCGGACTCGCGATGGCGCTGATGAGCGAACGGCTCGCCGCCGCCGGAGTTTCGGGGAGCACCGGTGCCCCTCCCCGGTTGCCACCGGGCTGGAGCGGCGCGCTGCGCGAGGCACACCTGCCGGTCAAGGCGAAGCGCGTGATCTTCCTCTGCATGGCCGGCGGGCCGTCGCAGTTTGAGACGTTCGACTGGAAACCGAAATTGAAGGAACTCGACGGACAAGTCTTCCCTGACTCCTTCACCAAGGGCCAGCAACTCGCCCAGCTGCAGAACACCGTGCTCAAGGCGCGCGGCGCGTTCACGACATTTCGCAAGTACGGTCAGGCCGGCATCGAGGTCAGCGACCTCTTCCCGCAGATCGCGAGCGTGGC
>CAZEJZ010000678.1:0-1780 GCA_964512415.1 uncultured Opitutaceae bacterium | reverse complement strand
ATCAGGAATTGACCCTCGCCGGTGAGGAGGTCGAGTGCTGGATTGACTCCCCTGGGGCGGATTCCAGCGAACGACGCAACACTCCAAGTCTGAGGAGGTCGTCATGGGTGTTGTTCGCAAGCCGGCCAGGACGCCGGGTCCGTCTGCGCGCGTCGTCGATCGTGAGCGGTTCATGGCGTTGATCGGCCGCGGGATCAGCAACGCCCAGGCCTGCCGGATCGTGGGGGTCAATCGCCGTACGGGCACGCGGTGCAGCCACGGTGCGTGTCGTGCGCGGCGCCGACGGCGTCGTTCGTGAGCATGGCCCGGTGAATGCCCCTGCTCCCAGGCCATTGTCCGACCGCTACCTGTCAGCCGAGGAGCGCACGGCGATCGCCGACGGGATTCGCGCCGGCGAGGGCATCCGCGGCATCGCCGCGGCTGTGAGGCGCTCGCCGTCGACGGTCAGCCGGCAGGTGCGCCGTCACCGGGATCCCGGCGGCAGGTATGCGCCGTTCGCGGCGCACCGCATGGCGATGAAGGAACTCGCACGTCCGCGGCCCCGCCGAGTCCAGCAGGACCCGGAACTGGCAGCGGTGGTCCAGGAGTGGCTCGATGCCAGGCGGAGCCCGGAGCAGGTCTTGCGCGTGGCTGCGCCGTCGCCACCCGGAACGCCCCACGTGGCACCTGGCCCGACAGGCTCTCAGCCGAGAAGAGACGACAGCGCTGCGTTCTGTCGGGCGAACTCGTCGGGACGCTTGGTGCGTAAGACCTTGAGGTTACGCTGCTTCCAGAGGAGTGCGGGCAGCTCGTTCGGGTGCGGGTACTGCAGCAGCGACCAGTCGGGTTCGCCGTTGAAGAAGCTGGCGAGGAAGGCGCGGTCGGATATCGCGAGGCCCTGGATGATGTCGCTGCGAAGGCGGGCGCGGCTCGCCAGCAGGGATTGGAGTGTGGGGACCTCGCCGCGGATCATCCCCACCAGTGCACGTTCGTAGTCCTCCACCAAGAGCCGTTCGGGACTGTCGAGGACTTCGTGTGCCGGGCGGTTGTGCCCGCACAGGTAGACAACGAACGCCGATAGCATCTCCGGCTCAACAGTCCCGCGCTCGTACAGCCGCCACACGTCGTACAGGTCGCGCGGGTGTTGCCGGTCGAGGGCCGCCATGAACTTGCCGGCGAACACCTCGGCGCGGTCCACCACTTTGGCTGGCGCCTCAGCTCTGAGCCAGTCGGCTGCTCCGGCCGAGAGCGGACGCACGATGGGCGGATACAGGGTGCCGCGGAACACCACGTTTGTCTCCACCTTGACCTGGACGTTGCCGTCCGAGACCACAAGCCCGGTCTCGCCGAGGTCGGCGGTGATTGCCGCCGTAGCGGTGAGGCCATCCGCCGAGAGCGCGTCGATGATGCGGCGCATCTCGTCGTTGATAGCGGTGAGGGCCTCCTCTCGCGGAAGTCCGAGTTGCGTGAATACCAAGACGGGGTCCACCGAGAGCCGCGGGGCGTCGTCGAGGTAGAGATTGATGGCCGTCCCGCCCTTGAGGGCCAAGCGGTCGGAAGCGAAGACGCGGGGAACGATGCGCACGAGAAGCGTGGTCGCGTCGACGAAAGAGCGATCGATCATGCCGGCAGCACCAGCTTCGAGCCGTCGGCCAAGAAGCCGATCCACCGCGATCTGCTACCCGTGGGCAGGTCGAAGTTGGCCCGCAGCGCTTCGACGTCGACGTTGCCCGCTTCGCTCGCCCACATGAGGAACAGTCGGACGGTCTTCACGCTGGTGCAGCCTGTCAGCAACTCGCCC
>CAZEJZ010000677.1:0-1780 GCA_964512415.1 uncultured Opitutaceae bacterium | reverse complement strand
GGATCGAGTCGCTGTTCCGCGATCCGGCCAGCCGCCTGGTTCCCGTCTGGCGTTCCCGGAACCTTATCATCGAGGGCGAGACGCCCGAGGCCGTGCTGCTCTCGACCACCGAGGTGGAAGTGAGCGGCGGCGCCATGTTCCTCGGCCTGGCCGGCGGCACCGCCTATTTCGCCGCCGATTTCTCGCCGATCGAGGAGCCAAACCTTCCCGGCCTGTTCACCCGCGGCAAGTTCATCGACATTCGTGCCGTCGGGGCGGTTATGGACCGCCAGCACGGCGCGCTCCTCGCCTACGCGCGCGGCCTCGCCCACTGGCACAGCCGCCACGGCTTCTGCGCCAATTGCGGCGCCCCCACGGTGGCGGCTGAAGGCGGCCATGTCCGCCAATGCACCAACCCGGCCTGCAACTCGCAGCATTTCCCGCGCACCGATCCGGCCGTGATCATGCTGGTGACGCACGGCGACAAGGCCTTCCTCGCCCGCAACAAGCGCTTCCCGTTCCCGATGTATTCGACCCTCGCCGGCTTCGTCGAGCCGGGCGAAAGCCTCGAGGAGACGGTGATCCGCGAGGTCTACGAGGAATCGGGCCTGCGCGTCACCGACGTGCGCTACCAGTCCTCGCAACCGTGGCCGTTCCCCTGCTCGATCATGCTGGGGTTCCGGGCGCGCGCGCTGGGCACCGAGTTCCGCGTCGATGGCGAGGAGCTGATCGACGCCGGCTGGTTTGACCGCGCCCATCTCCGGGCGAAACACGATCCCGAGAAATTCCGCACGCCGCGCGGCGATTCGATTGCCCGCCGGCTGATCGACGAATGGATCGCTGAACAACCGTGAGCCAGGCCGGCGTCGAGAACACCCAGGAGGTTCGCGACGCCCTGGCCCGCATGGGTCTGATCCGGCCGGGAGAGGCGCCGGTCTTCGAGCGTCTGACCGGCGGCGTCTCCTCCGACATCTGGAAGGTCGATGTCGCCAGCCGCCCAAGCTTCTGCGTCAAGCGGGCCCTGGCGCAGCTGCGCGTGGCGCAGGAATGGAAAGCCCCGGTCGAGCGCAACGGCCACGAGATCGCCTGGATCGAGACGGCCGCTGCCGTCGTGCCCGACGCCGTGCCGCATATCCTTGGCGTGGACGAGAAGGCCGGGCTCTTCGCCATGGACTATCTCGACCCCGGCACCTATGCGCTGTGGAAGCACAAGCTGCGCGACGGCATCGCCGAGAAACGCACGGCCCGGCTGGCGGCCCGCGCCCTGGTACGCATCCATGAGGCGACGGCCGGCAAGGTAAAGGTCGCCGAGCGTTTTCCCACCGACACCATCTTCCACGCCATCCGGCTGGAGCCCTATCTGATCGCCACCGGGCGGCGCCATCCGGATCTTGCACCAGCCCTCAACGCCCTGGCCGAAAGCACGGCACGCAGCAAGCGCTGCCTGGTGCACGGCGATGTCAGCCCCAAGAACATCCTGATCGGGCCCAAGGGCCCGGTCTTCCTCGACGCCGAATGCGCCTGGTACGGCGACCCGGCCTTCGACGTTGCATTCTGCCTCAACCACTTCCTGCTCAAATGCCTGTGGACGCCCCGCGCCACCGCGAATTTTCTCGGCTGCTACGACTCCTTCGCCAAGGCCTATTTCGACCGCGTGACCTGGGAATCGCCCCTCGAGCTCGAGGAACGCACGGCGCGGCTGCTGCCCGGGCTGTTCCTGGCCCGGGTCGACGGCAAGTCGCCGGTCGAGTACATCACCGAGGAGAAGGATCGCGAGCGCGTGCGCCGCGTGGCGGGGCCG
>CAZEJZ010000676.1:0-1780 GCA_964512415.1 uncultured Opitutaceae bacterium | reverse complement strand
GCGGCGCCGAGGATCATCACCGACGAAGCCTCGGCCTTCGCCTGGGTCACCAGCTTCACCGTCACGACGGCGAACCCCAGCATCAGCAGCGGGATCGCGACGGTTGGGATCACGAACATCGAGATGAGGGTGCGGCGGTCACGCAGGGCCTCCCGCAGTTCCTTCCCGTACACCGTCAGGGTGTGGCGGACGAACGGGCTCATGCGGCTTCCTCCTTCTCGGCGCCGGTGAGGGCGACGAACACATCCTCGAGATCCGCCTTCCCCGCACGGTCCCGCAACTCGGCCACGGTGCCCTCCGCGAGCAGGCGGCCGCCGTGGATGATGCCGACTCGATCGCAGAGGCGCTCCACCTCGGGCATCACGTGCGTTGAGTAGATGACGGTCTTGCCGCGGTCGCGGCAGTCGCGGACGAAGCGCAGGATCGCGCGTGCCGCCATCACGTCGAGACCGAGCGTCGGTTCATCGAGGATGATGACCGACGGGTCGTGGATGAGGGTGCGTGCGATCGAGGTCTTCTGCTTCATGCCGGTCGAGAACGTCCCGACCCGCCGATCGAGAAAGTCGGTCATGCCCAGCCCACGAGCCAGGGTGTCCGTGCGGGCGGCGATGGCGGCCGCGTCCATGCCCTGCAGGGCGCCGAAGTACGCCAGCGTCTCGCGCGCGGTCAGGCGGGCGTAGAGTGCGGTCGAAGCGGCGAGGAAGCCCACGTGCGCACGCACGGCGTCGGGAGAGTCGGTCACCGAGTAGCCGGCGACCGTGGCGGAGCCGCTGGTCGGGCGCAGCAGCGTGGCGAGGAGGCGCATGACGGTGGTCTTGCCCGCGCCGTTCGCGCCCAGGAGTCCGTAGATCTGCCCGGGCTGACAGGAGAAGGAGACGGCGTCGACGGCCCGGATCTGCCCGCGTTTCCGGTCTTGGAAGACCTTGGTCAGCGAGTGGACGGAGATCATCTTGAGATTCCAGATACACACGTCGCCTACCGAGTCGAGTCGCGAGCGCTGCGGCCCCCTTGAGATCCGGCCGCCACGAGGCACGCGGGTGCGGAGCCGAGAAGGAGTTGGCCGCGGCCGCCGAACCCGGCTTGCCGTGCGCCGGGAGCCAAGGGTCGCTCGGCCCACCTCATTCCGCTGCGCCGAGGCCCGCAGGGCCAGACGACGGCCGGTTCACGCTTCCCGCCGTGCCGGGATTCGGTCAGACTGTCCGGCATGAAACCGGACGTCGTCGTGGTGGGGAGTTATGTTCAGGATCTGACGTGGGATTGCGCGGCGTTTCCGCGGCCGGGCGAGACGGTGATCGGCACGTTTCGGACCGGCCCCGGCGGCAAGGGTTCGAACCAGGCGGTGGCGGCGGGTCGGGCGGGGGCGCGGACGCTGTTCATCGGTGCGGTCGGATGCGATGCGTTCGCCGGCGAGGCGAAGCGGTATTACGAGGACAACGGGATCGCGGCGCGCTGGGTGGAGAAGCGCAACCGGGCCACTGGGACCGCGGCGATCCTCGTCTCCGAATCCGGCCAGAATGAAATCATCGTCGCCCTCGGGGCGAACGCGGCGCTGGCGTGCGCGGACCTCGATCGCAAGGCCATCGCGGGCGCGAAGCTCCTGGTCGTGCAACTCGAGTCGAACCTCGCCACCACCGCCGCGGCGTTGTGCCTCGCGCAGAAGGCGGGGGTGACGACCCTGCTCAACCCGGCGCCGATGCGGCGCGACTTCGATGTACGCATGCTGCGGCACGTCGACATCCTCGTGCCGAACGAGACGGAGTTCGCGGCCTTGGTGAACCGC
>CAZEJZ010000675.1:0-1781 GCA_964512415.1 uncultured Opitutaceae bacterium | reverse complement strand
CGTCGGTCGAGATTGTTGATGACTGATATGGGTAATATCACTCTATACTTGACCCATGCGCCAGCGAGCGGTCATCGATGCGATCAGCCCCATCGCCTGCGACCAGTCGGGGTTCGTCACCACGGCGCAGGCGCGCCGTCACGGCGTCATGGCGCGCGACCTCGATCGTCTCGCGCGGCGCGGGATCCTGCGCCGCACGCACCACGGCGTCTACGCCGTCGCCGTCGGCCGCACCCCCCACCCGCACGAGGATGCCATCGGCTCGTGGCTCGCCGTCGAGGGGGACCCTCGCTCCGGCGGGACTCCGCGCAGCGTGGTGAGCCATGCGAGCGCCGCCGCGATCCACGCGATGGGCACTGCCATCCCCGGGCTCCCCGAACTGACGCAGGCCCGCCAGTCGAGCCGCCGCCATGACGCCCGGATCCACGTCGCCCACCTCGACCCGGCCGATTGGAGCCACGTGGACGTCGACGGGTTCGCGCTGCCGGTTACGACACCGGCACGCACCATCGTCGACCTCCTGCTCGCTGGCGATGACCCCGATCATGTGGGACGCGCGATCCGCGACGCCTTCGCCGATGCCGGACAGGCGGTGCCGGCGATCGAGGCCGCGGCCGGCCGACGGCGGGCCCGCAGTGCCCGTATAGCGCGTGCCGCGTGCGACCTCGCGGAGGCGGCATGGACGACCTGAGCGCCCAGTGGCCATGGTCGAGCGCGGCAGCGCCCCGGCGCGGACTCGCGGATCGCATCGCGACCCGATACCCCCGCGAGCAGCGCTCCAGGCGGACGGCGGAGACGGCGTACCGCCGGCTGCTGGCCCGGTTCGCATCCGGACTCGAGGTTCCGTGGGCGCTCGCTGGTGGCGTCGCCCTGACCCTGCGCCTCGATCCGAGCCGCACCTCGGCGGATCTCGACCTCGTCGTGCCGCACGTAGGCGCCGGTGCGGCGGGGATAGTCGACGATCTGCGTCGGGCGGCGCGGATCGATCTCGGCGACTTCATGGCCTTCGAGATCGCCGAACCGCGCGCCGACGGGCCGCTGGGTGCCGGAACGCGGTCCGTCGAGCTGCGTGCGACGGCATCCATCGGGCGCACCCTCTGGGCGGCGTTCCCGATCGACGTGATGCTGGCAACGGGTGCCGTAGCGTCGGAGCCGCTTGGGGAGACGACGCCGCTGACGGGGATTCCGGCCGTCGACGACCTCGCGGGCCTGCCGGTGCTGCCGCTGCCGCTCCAACTGGCGCAGAAGATCTGCGCGATGTTCGAGGTCCATGGCGCGCAACCCACGTTCTCGACCCGCGCCCGCGACCTCGCGGATATCGCGATCGCAGGGCGCCAGGTGCTCGACCTGCAGGCGCACGAACTGGCTGGAGCGCTCGCAGGGGAGGTCGCCGAGCGGCGTGCGCGCGGGACCCTGCCCGGCCCCCTGCCCGGATCCTTCGACCTGCCGGAGGCGCTGGCGGCCGACTGGGCGCGACGCTGGCCCGGGGCGACCCGGCATGCGGACATCACCTTCGAGGAGGCCAGTGCGGAGGCGTCCGCCCTGCTCGACCCGCTACTCGGCGGCACGGCCTCTGGGCGGTGGCGTCCGGAGCAGCGCCGCTGGGCCTGACCCGTCGCACGTCCGAATCCGCCCAGCCGCCCGGTATGCTCCCTGTCGGATGGCGACCATCGCACCCGAGCGGATCACGTGGGGCGAGCTGCGCTCCCGCGCCCAGCACCTGCGCGCCCGCGCCGTGGCCGCGGGCGAGGCCGGGCTGAGCCTGCGCGTGCACGATCTGC
>CAZEJZ010000674.1:0-1788 GCA_964512415.1 uncultured Opitutaceae bacterium | reverse complement strand
GTGTTTCCCCATCATCCTCGGCCTCGCCAGAGTCGGCCAAAGACGCGACAGAGGATGAAACGCACCCGGCCGATGACTGCGGAGAACTTCCAGAAACTAGCTACACCGGGCGCAAGGAAGATGGACCGATCGTTCACATTCCCATGAGCGGCACGGTGGGAATCTGTGATGAAGACTCGCCCTTTTTCACCGCCGCGGACTTCAAGCGAGCGATCCGATTCGCCGCAGCATCGGGTGCGTCCGCAATCGTCCTCGACATCGACAGCCCTGGCGGTCGAGTGGACACGGAGGAGGAGATCATCAGGGAACTGCTGCTGGCCCAGCAAAGCGGTTACCGCGTGATCGCGAATGTGCGCAAGGCGTACAGCGCGGCCGGACTGATCACGATGTCATGCAAGGAAATCATCGTGCATCCTGGCGCGGGCATCGGTGCTGCCGTGACTCGGGTTGGCATGAAGAGTCTCGACAAGATCCTCGAGAATGATCCGGCGTTGAAGGCGAAGTTCGAGTCTCCAGGACTCGCGATGCAAAGGGAAATGGCAGAGGTCTCAGGTCACCCCGCCTGCATCACGGGAGCGATGCAGTCCCAGAAGGAGCAGCTCTGGTGGAGTCCGGACGGCGGCTTCCGGGACAGGTCCACCGGAGCCAAGGACGAGACCCAGCTGGACGACGAGACGAAGGTGCTGACGCTCAATGCATCCGAGATCGTGAAGTTCGGGCTGGGTAGGCAATGCCTTCAGGATCCCGAGATCCCGGCGATGCTGGGGCTCGAGGGTCGGGAGCAGCAGATCCTTGAAGCCACCATGGATTGCACGCGCAAACAGATTGAGAAGATCCTCGACAAGTACGGCCCTGACGTGGAGGCTGCCTCGCCTGAGCTGGAACCCTTGCTGAAACGACCCTGAACGTGCGACCCGTCCCAACCGCTGGCCCCTCGTGTTAAACTCCGGTTCCTCGATCATTTCGCCCAAACTTTCCGGAGACGTGAGATGGATGATGGCGGCGCCGAATCTCGGGTAGGCACTCTCGACAGCGACGTGCGGGTCCTGGACCGTCCGGCTCAGTTGGTGATTCTGGTCACGGCGATCGTCGCACTCGCGATGATCCTGTTCGCCCTCATCTCGTCGTGCTCGACGTCCACCGCTGGATCATCTGCCTCGACCGCCGAAAAGCCCGCGGCGACAACCACGCCCCCATCAACGGCACCTCCCACAGACCCCGGGGCCGCGGCGACACCCATCCACGAATCGTCCCATGGCGATCCGATCTTCCCAGCGACGACCCCGCTCCTCATCATGCTGAGCGCGACCACCCTGCTTTCGGTGGGCACCGCTCTGTGGCTGTACCGCTGGCGAAGACAGATCCTCGAGAACGGGGCCGCCTTCATGGTTCCCGAGGCGCTGCTCCAGAGAGTCGGCCGACTCGAGACCACGCTCGCGTCGATCGGCCGCCAGTCACATGAGACGTCGACGCGCCTCAACGAGGCTCAGGCGGGAACGGCCGAGGCCCTGCACCGGATGATGCAGACCCACATGCTGCTGCAGCCGAAGCTCGACGAGCGCGAACGGGAGATCGCCCGCCTGCGCGAGGGCTACGACGCCTCCATCTTCCGGAAGTTCATCCGTCGATTCGCCCGCGTGGATGCCCGAATCCATGACGAGATGCGCGCCCATCCATCGACCACGCAGCTGCAGTCCGTCGGTGCGTTGCTCGAGGACGCCCTGGCGGAGTGCGGCATCGAACGATTCGCCCCCACGGTGGGCGATGACTATCGACAGGCGGAGGGTG
>CAZEJZ010000673.1:0-1792 GCA_964512415.1 uncultured Opitutaceae bacterium | reverse complement strand
GCCGTGTCGTACCGCCCCGCCTCGAGGTCGGCCTCTCTCCGCCGCCTCTCGCTTCCCGAAACGCGGAAGCCCCGGCCTCACTCCCGCGGCCCCTCCTGATTTCATCCGCGCCGCTCCTGCGTTGCCCCGCGGCACGCTCGCCGAGACGCGCGAAGGAATTCCTGACTTCGGTTTTGCCACGCACACTCCGTCCGTTTCCCTCAGGGCATGGGCTTCTTCGACCGCTTCCGCTCCCCCAAGGCGGAATCTTCCCCCGCCTCTCCCGCGTCCGCGCCCGCACCGACCGATGACGGTGCCGCCGCTGCCTCCACCGCTCCGGCCCGGGGTTCATCCGTCGCCGCCACCCTGCTCGACGCCCGCGAGCGTCTCGACGCCCGCGATCTGCCAGGCGCTCTCGCCCTGTACGAGCCGCTCCTCGCTTCCGCCGGCGACCGCGCCGATGTGCTCGTCACGGTCTCCGGCGATCTCGGTTCCACGGGTCACGTCGCCACCATCATCGAACTCATCGCCCCGCGCTACGACGCGGAGCGCCACGGCCCGGCCACCGGACTCAATCTGCTCCAGGCCTACCTCGCGACGCGCAACACCACCGCGGCGCAGCACCTGCTCGATATCCTTTTCGCCCTCCAACGTCCGGAACTCGAGGAACGTCTCCACGGTTTCTCCAATGCCCTGGCCGACTTGATCGAGGCCGAGAATCAGGGCGCGATCCCCGCGACCGCACCGATCGACGCGGCCAGCCCGGCCGGCACGGCTGCGCCCGCCGCAGCGTCCCCGCCGCGCATCAATCTCATCACCATCAGCCGTCCGATCTGGATCTACGGTCTCGAATCCATCGGGGAGCAGATCATCCCCGCCAAGGGAGACCGCGTGCGCCGCATCGCCTTCGCGCAACTCGCCCTGCCGGGAGTCCCCGATGCGCTCGAGCGCAGCCGCGCTCCCGAGGACGAACTCGGCCGGCTGTCCCGCGCCCTGCCGCTCTGGCTCGCCGAGACGTTCAGCTTTTCCCCGCTTTACCAACCCATCGCCACGGTGGGTCTCGTCGACGAGACCAAGCACTACGCCCTCTTCCCCGCCGAGTGGTCGAACGAGAATCTCCGCCAACTGGTCGAGACCCACAGCCAGCCGATCGACTACCTCTTCACCGGCGCACTCCGCCGCACCGCCGGCGACACCGAGGTTGTCCTGCGCGTCTGGGAGGTGCGGAAGTTCCGGGAACGGAAGCAATTCACGGCGCGGTGGAACCCGGCCAACGCCGACGCGATCCTCGCCGGCCTGCACGAGCAGATCCGGCAATTCATGGAGTGGAGCGCGTTTCCGGACGGCCAGGGAATCGCCTACACGCCGCCGCACTCACCCAGCGCGTGGCTCGACGTCCTCGCGGCCTCGCTGACGTGCTTCCTCGGCGACAAGGGACTGCTGCAGCCCGATCACATCGCACCGACCGCGACTCTCTTTCCAGCCGCCGCCCAAACCGCGCTTGCCTCGGAATCCGCCTCGCTCGCCTGGCTCACGCTGCAGGATCGCGCCCGGCGCCTGAGTCTCGGCGGAGCCGACTCCGGGGACGCGCTGCTCGTCGACAGCCCGGTGGTCGGCGCCGCCCGCGCACTTCTCGGTTAACGCGGACTGGTTACCGCGCGGCGACGGCTTGGTTCAACGCGGCCAGCTGGCCGCAGCCGGCCGCGATGTCGATGCCACGGCGTTGGCGGACCGTGCTGGGCAGGCCGTACACGTCGGCCAGCACGCCTTGGAAGGCCTTCGCGGCCTCGTTGCGCCCCGGTTCACCTTCGTA
>CAZEJZ010000672.1:0-1793 GCA_964512415.1 uncultured Opitutaceae bacterium | reverse complement strand
CAGGCGGCCCGGGCCCGCATGCTCGCCGCGACCGAGAAGCTCTGCGCCGCCCAAGTCCCGGGCGATACGCACCGGGACTTGCGCGTGAACGCGACGTTCTCCGCGCAGACGTTCAAGCACATCCTCGCACCACTCTGGCTGGTGACCTACGACTTCCACGGGAAGAGCTACCAATGCGTGGTCAACGGCTTCACCGGTACCGTCGCGGGCGAATACCCGAAGAGCTGGATCAAGATCACGCTGGCCGCGCTCGGGGGCCTCGCCCTCCTCGGGCTGGTCATCTACTGGTTCAATCGATAGCCCGACGCTCGGGCCCGCGTTATGGCGCCGCGCCGGTGGCGATCGGGCGCCGGGGGTCCGCGATCCACTCGCTCCACGAACCGGCATAGAGCCGCGAGCCGCGCAGGCCGGCGTACTCCATGGCGAAGAGATTCGCGCAGGCCGTGATGCCCGAGCCACACTGGTGCACGATCGGTCGGCCACCCGCCGCAGCGACCAGCGCCGAAAACTCCCGCCGCAGTTCCTCCGCCGGACGGAAGGTGAGGTCCGGGCGGAGGTTCTCCTTGAAGAAACGATTCACCGCCCCGGGGATGTGCCCCGCCACGCGGTCGATGGGCTCCGTCTCACCCCGGTAACGCTCGGGTGCCCGCGCATCGAGGAGCACCGCCTCTCCGCTCGCGAGATTCGCCTCCACCTCCGCCACCCCGCACACGGCCTCCGCCTTCACCCGCGGAACGATCACGGAAGCCCGGGCCGGCGGAATTTCCGTCTCCAGCGCACGCCCCTCCCGCTGCCAGCGCGGAAATCCACCGTCCAGAAGGCTCACCGTGTCGACGCCGATCCAGCGCGCCATCCACCACAGCCGCGATGCATACTGCCCTCCGGCATCGTCATAGGCGACGATCCGGGACTCCGCCGTCACGCCATGCCGACCGAGAAATGCCGCAACTGCCTCCGGCGACGGCAAGGGGTGTCGACCGGTGCGACCGTTCTTCTCCCCCGAGAGGTCCGCGTCGACACGGGCAAAATGAGCCCCCGGGATGTGACCCTCGCGGTACAGGCGTTCCCCTTTCGCGGGATCCGCCAAGTCATGCCGACAGTCGAAGACGACACACCGGGAGTCGCCGAGGGTCTCCTGCAGTTCCGAGGGAGTGATCAGCATCAGGCGAGTACGCTGAGCGTAACCCTTTCGCTCGGCAACCTCGCGCTCGAGCGGTGCGGCAGGCTTGACCCTCGGGCAACCGAGCGGATTCGCTCACGCCATGGACCTCGACGCCACCTACCTCCGCACCGCGCCCTCGGCCCAGAACGCGGTCGACCTGTTTCAAGGCGAATGGTCCTCCCAGCTGCCACCCGTGTCGTGGCCCGGCCCCGACTCTCCGGCGGTCCCGGTCACGAGCGGACCGACTCCCTTGTTCGCGGACCCCCGGATCGACTGGGCCACCGACCGCCTCGCGGAGTGGGGCCTCCCGGTGGCCGGACGCCGCGTCCTCGAACTCGGTCCGCTCGAAGGCGGCCACACCGCGATGCTTTGCCAAAAGGGCGCCCGCGAGGTCGTGGCGATCGAAGCCAATAAACGCAGCTACCTGAAATGCCTCGTCGTAAAGGAACTCTACCATCTCGACCGCGCCCGCTTCCTCCTCGGCGAGTCGACGGAGTTCCTGCGCCAGACGGACGAGGTCTACGACATCGGAATCGCCAGCGGCATTCTTTACCACATGGCGAACCCCGTGGAGCTCCTCGAGCTCCTCGCCCGCCGCTGCCGCGCCGTCTTCGTCTGGACCGTTTTCTAC
>CAZEJZ010000671.1:0-1793 GCA_964512415.1 uncultured Opitutaceae bacterium | reverse complement strand
ACGACCGCCGGGCGGATGCGGCGATCGCGGCCGCGACGGGACTCGCGCCACGGGCGGTGAGCACGGCGCTCAGCCGGAGCGGGCGGCTGTGCGGAAGCCAACTCATCAAGCGCGACCGAAACTCCCTGCACCTCCCAGGGAAGTATGACTGGCCGTCGCCGGAGTTCGTGAACTCGGTCGTGGAGCCGGACTTTTCCCCGCTCCGCGCCCTGCGTGACCGCGTGGTGCCGGCACCGACGGCCGGGCTGACGTTGGGAGACTTCCAGCATGTCGGTCCGCTCCTTGATGACATCACCGTGTTCCTCCGCGAAACGCTCCGGCAGCGCCGCCGCGGCGTGAACATTCTGCTCTGGGGCGTCCCGGGAGTGGGTAAAACGGAACTGGTCAGGGCGTTGGCTGCGACCCTGAAGACTGCCCTCTATGAGGTCAGCACGGAGGATTCCGATGGTGACCCGATTGGCGGCCCGGCGCGCCTGCAGGCCCTTCGCCTCGCCCAGGAATTCACCGGTCACCAGCCGGCTTTGCTGGTGTTCGACGAGGTTGAGGATGTGATCGGCCGATCGCCCCTCGCGGCGTTACTCGGCGGACCCCGCTCACCGGCGATCAAAGGGTGGCTGAACCGTACGCTGGAGACGAATCCGACGCCGACCTTTTGGGTGACGAATGCGGTTGAGAATCTGGACCCCGCTTACACCCGCCGATTTGACTTCGTCGTTGAGATGAAGACTCCGCCGCAGGCGGTGCGGGCGGCGCAGTTGCTGACCCTGCCGCTGGAGGTTTCGGAGGCTACGCGGGAACGCCTGGCGGCCTGCGCTGAGCTTACCCCGGCGGTCGTCCAGCGCGCGGCGGCGGTGGTCCAGACGGTGGCGGCGGTGAACCCGGAGATCGATGTGTCTCGGCGCCTCGAGCTCATCGTCAATCAGACGCTCCGGGCGCAGGGCCATCGTGGACTGTCGTCGGTGAGCGCGGTGCCAGCGGTGTATGACCGCGGTTTCCTCAATGCGGACATGGACCTGGACGCGTTGGTCGCGGGTTTGTGCCGGACGCGGGCGGGGCGCCTGTGCCTGTACGGACCACCGGGAACGGGGAAGACGGCGTTCGCGCAGCACCTTGCGCGGGAAATCGGGTTGCCGCTGGCGGTGCACCGGGCGTCGGACCTTCTGAGTCCGTACGTCGGGATGGCGGAGAAACAGATCGCGGCGGCCTTCCGGGACGCGGAGCAGTCGGGTAGCGCGCTGCTCATTGATGAGGTCGATTCGTTCCTGCAAGAGAGAGGGCGGGCCGTTCGGAACTGGGAGGTGACCCAGGTGAATGAATTCCTGGTGCAGCTGGAAAATTTCGGTGGCCTTTTTGTTGCCTCGACGAACCTGATGGATGGCCTCGATGCGGCGGCGCTGCGGCGATTCGACGCCAAGGTGCTGTTTTCGTACCTCAAGCCCGCGCAGGCGGAAGCGCTGTTCGCGGCGCACCTGCGGGCGGCGGGTTTGGCACCGGCAACGCCGGCGGAAGTGACGCGGTTGCGTGGACTCGACGTCCTTACGCCGGGCGACTTCGCGATGCTCGAACGCCAGCAACGGTTCCGGCCTTTCGTCGACGCGGCGCAATGGATCGACGGCCTCGCGGCGGAATGTTCGCGCAAGCCCGGCCGTGGTCGTCCGACAATCGGCTTTGGGGCACCGGCCGCGTGAATCCGGTGGCGTAGCTCAACCTTAACTCTTCCAGCTCATGACTCACTCTCCTTCTCCGGCTCCGGCCTCCGCTCCTGCTCCTCTTTCCTCTTCCTCGTCGTCATC
>CAZEJZ010000670.1:0-1798 GCA_964512415.1 uncultured Opitutaceae bacterium | reverse complement strand
CCGCGACCGATTTCTCGGCGGTCGGCGATCGCGCGGTCGCCCAAGCCTACGCCCTGCTTCCGCAGGGAGGGGCACTCCGCCTCGTCCATGTCATCCCGCCGGGCGCCATGAGCGATTCGCAGCACTTTCGGGGCAAGCCCACGGCGCGGCAGGCCGCCCAACACCGCGCCTACATCGAGGCGTGCCAGCGGCGGCTCGCGACCCTCATCCCGGCCGAGGCGAAGGATCGCGGGGTCGAAACCGAGATCGCTGTCCTGACGGCGGACGACGCGGCCCGCGAGCTGAGTCAGGAGGCGGAGCGCTTCGGAGCGGACCTGGTCTGCCTCGGGACGCACGGGCGCTCCGGCGTGGCCAAGGTGGTGATGGGCTCGACCGCGCAGGCGGTGCTCGCCTCCTCCGCCCGGCCCGTGCTTCTTGTCAGGCCGCCCGCGGAATAATCCGCCTCCGCGCCGTCCGGCCAGGCGGTCGGTCCGCACCGCTCAGGGATCGCCGTCTGCCGGACGCCACTGCGACGCCGCGCGAGCGGCGCGGCACGGCGGCGATCGAGGTTTTCTTTGGTGCCCGGGCCTGCTCTCATCCCCCAGCTGGCGGCCGACGCCGGCATCCCCGTTGCACCATGATCCCGCTCCACCTGCAGAACCTGCTCGGTCACCTTCCCTTCCAAGTCGGAGCGGTGACGCGCATGGTCAACGCCGAGAATCCGACCGGCGAGAAGGGAGGCGCCGCGCGCTGGGATCCCAACCCGGACGACCCGTTCCTCGCCCACAGCGGTCCCGCGAAGCATCTTGGACGCGGCTGGAAGGTGCGACCGTTCATCAGCGTGAAGTCCGGCGAAGTCGCGACCCTCGCCGACATCGCCGGTCCCGGCTGCATCAACCAGTTCTGGATCACCGCCAGCGCCGACGAGTACCGCAGCCTCGTTCTCCGGATGTACTGGGACGATGAGCCGACGCCCTCCGTGGAAGTGCCGCTGGGCGACTTCTTCGCCCTCGGGTTCGACACCCAGCCGCACACCGTGACCTCCCTTCCGGTGGTCGTCGCACCGCACCGCGGCTGCGGATGCTACTGGCAAATGCCCTTCCACCGACGCGCACGCATCACGCTGACGAACGACTCCGACAAGGACGTCCGCATCGTCGCGTACAAGGTCCTGTACAAGCTTCACGATCTCCCGGAGGGCACGGCGACGTTTCACGCGCAGTGGCGGCGGAGCCTCACCCGCCGCGAGCATCCGGAGCACACGATTGTCGACGGGGTGCGCGGGCGCGGGCTGTACGTCGGGACATACCTTGCCTGGACCGCCCTCTCCCGCGGGTGGTGGGGCGAGGGCGAGGTGAAGTTCTACCTCGATGGCGACAGGGAATTCCCGACGCTGTGCGACAACGGGACGGAAGACTACTTCGGCGGTGCGTGGGGCTTCTTCCGCGACCCGAAGAAGGACCCCGTCGAACAGCCCTTCAACGCACCGTTTTGCGGCATGCCCCTCGCGCACACCGGATCGAGCGATGGACCGCGGTACTTCGGTCTTTATCGCTGGCACGTGGTCGACGCCATCGGCTTCGCGGAGGATCTGCGGGTCACCGTGCAGACGCTCGGCTGGTGGCCGGGACACATCTACCAGCCGCTCACGGACGACGTGGCGTCGACGGCATTCTGGTATCAAACCGAGCCCCACACGCCTTTCCCCGCCCTGCCGTCGCTGCCCCAGCGGTGGCAGCGCTGACGCCGGTTGCTATCGCCGTGCCCGTGGACAGCCGAGACCGGGAATTCTGGGAGGAGCGCTACCGCGCGGGGCGCC
>CAZEJZ010000669.1:0-1804 GCA_964512415.1 uncultured Opitutaceae bacterium | reverse complement strand
TGCCCGACGTGTTGTTCATGAAGGAGCCGCTCTGCTGGTTGTTGCTGGCGGCGCGGTTGGAGAGAGGATCGGCCTGATTGGCCGATGACGACGAGCCGGAGCGGCTGCCATTGACCTGGAACAAGTCGCGCAGCACGGCCTCGACCTGCTGGACGTCGGCGTTCTCCAGGGTGTAGACGAAGACCTTCTGCTTGCGGTCGGATCCCGCATCGAGCTGGGCGATGATCTCGCCGATCTGGAACATCGCGTCCTTCGGGGCCGTGATGACGACCGACTGCGTGCGCGGGTCGGCCACGACGTTCACGGCGGTGGCGCTGGAGCGCGAACTGGAGTTGTTGCCCCGCCCGCCCCCGCCCCCGCGTCCTCCGCCGGCCTGCGCGGCTCGGGCGGAGATCGCGGCGGCGATGCCGGGAGGCATTCCCGGAAAGCTGAATGCCGCCGCCTGACCCTGTCCGCCCCCGGTGCCCGTGGTGGGGTTGAAGAGCGCAGTCAGGATCTCGGTGATCTCGACGGGATCGGCGTTGCGCAGCCGGAAGATCCTCAGCGTCGAGTCGCTCTGCACCGAGAGATCCAGCGCGGAGACGATTTCAACCACGTGACGCACATTGAGGTTGGTGTCGGTGACGACGAGGGAGTTGCTGTCCTCGTTGGCGGTGAGCGTGGCGCTGGGCGGGACGAGGCTGGCGATGTCGCTGGCGACCTTCGCAGCGGTGATGTGGCGCAGCGGGATGACCTGCATCACCATGTCGGCGTTCGCCGGGATCTCGCGGGGGTCGTTGCCGGTCCGGACCGGCAGCGAACGCTTGCGCGCCTCATCCTTGGCCGCGACGACCAAGGTGCGGCCCTGCACGGAGGCCGTGTAGCCGAGGCGGTTGAGCGCGAGGTTGAGCAGGGGGATGGCCTCCTCGCGCGACACCGGCTGGGCGCTCCACATGTCGATGCTGCCCTTGACCGGGGTCTCCAGGACGATCACGAACCCGGCCGCCTCGCTGAGGTACTGGAGCACGGTTTCGAGGGGCGCGCCGCGGAAGTTGAAGCGCAGTCCGGCCGAGGAAGAACCATCGGTCGGCGTCGCGCCGCGTGCCGGAGGCACGTCTGCTTTGGGCGGCGCGACCGCAGCCGCTTCGGCGCGGGCGGTCGGAGCCGGGTCGGCGGCCGAGGACGCAAGTCCGGCGGATGCGGGAGCGAGTGCGCCGATCAGGGCGAAGGCGAGGAGGGAGGGGTGACGTTTCATTCCTTGAGTTGTTTGCGGCGGCGTTCTTTGAGGCGGCGCAGGGCGTCGCTGGAGTCGGAGGGCGATGAAGTCGAGGCGGGGGCGGTGACGGGAGTGGACTCGGCGGGGCGTTCGGCGATTCGCGCCTCGGGAGCGGCGCGCCAGGGTCCCCCGGGCTCTCGGGCCAGAGCGTTCCCGACGCGGAGGACGAAGGTCTGACCGTCGGCGGCGAGCGATGCCTGTTGCAGGTCGATCGCGCCGACGGTCACGCCGCCCACGGATCCGCCCACCTTGAGGGCCTGACGGAGTGACGCGCTCGTTCCGTCGAAGAACGCGAGCCTTTGGCGACCGTCGTCGAGGACACCCACGAGCGTGAGTACCTCGGCGACCGGCGAGGGTGGTGCGCTGGGCGACGCGTCGGCTGCGCCGCTGCGCGGGGTGCGCGCCGGGTTGAAGATGTTGCGTTCGGTGATGACGCGGACCGGATCCGCGGTGGGCGGCGTGCTTCCTTGCGCGGTGGCCGTCGCGCCTGCGAGGAGTGCCGCGGCCAGCGCGAGCCCTGGAGGGCACGAGGTCAGACGAACCGAAATC
>CAZEJZ010000668.1:0-1807 GCA_964512415.1 uncultured Opitutaceae bacterium | reverse complement strand
CGGAGGGCGGGCCGGTGACGCTGAGTTGGACGATCGACGTCCGCTCGCCGGACGAACTTGAGGCCACGGTCGCGCGGGCAGGCGAGCGCGGTTTCCGGAATTTCAACGTGAAGATCGGGCGCTCCGCCGCGGCGGACCTTGCCATCTGCCAGCGCCTGCGCGCACTAGCCCCCGCCGCGTTCATCTGGGCGGACGCGAATGGCGGCTATGATGAGGCGGCCGCGCTCACCGTCGCGCGGGGCCTGGCGGAGCAGGGCTTGGCTGCGTTTGAGCAACCGCTCCCAGCCAATCGTCTGCCGGGGTACCGGGCGCTCCGGCGGCTCGGTGCGCTTCCGATCCTGATGGACGAGGGCGTCGTCTCGCTCGCCGACTTGGAGAGTTTCCATGCGCTTGAACTCCTCGACGGCGTTGCGATGAAAGTGTCGCGGGTCGGCGGCCTGACCGAGGCCGTGCGCATGGTCGAGTACCTGCGCAACCATGGATTGGCCTTCTTCGCGAGCGGGCTGACCGATCCGGATGTCGCGTTCGCAGCCTGTCTGCATCTGTTCTCCGCCTACCGCCTCCCTCATCCGGCGGCCCTGAACGCACCGCAGTTTCTCGAAGGCACGGTCTTGGAGACGCCCCTGCGGATCACGGGTGATGAGGCATTTCCCCCAGCGGGCCCCGGCCTGGGGATCACGGTCGGGCGGTGTGAACCGGTCTGACCACGCCTCCCCGCGCTCCGCTTTCGGATTGGCTCGCCCCCGGGGGGGCCTTTCAAATCATCCCTGTGCGCCTCCTTCACCCCACGACGTTCGGACGCATGCTCCTCGCATGCCTCGTCAGCGGAGTGGCAGGCGGGACAGCGGTCGCCGCGACTGACCCAGCGCCGGCGATCGACTTCGCCCGGGACATCCGGCCGATTCTTTCGGAGAACTGCTTCCGGTGTCACGGTCCCGACGAAGCCGCGCGGGAATCAGGACTCCGCTTCGACCAGCGAGAAGGCGCGCTGCAGCCGGCCAAGTCCGGCCTGCGGGCGATCGTACCCGGTCACCCGGACCAGAGCGAGGCGCTGCTGCGGCTCACCGATGAGCTCGACCCCATGCCGCCGGTGGAGACCGGAAAGCGGCTGACCGCCGCGCAGCAGGCCCAGCTCCGCGCGTGGATCGCGGCCGGAGCTCCTTACGAACAGCACTGGTCCCTGCGGGCTCCCATCGCCAGCGCCCCCCCTGCCGTGAAGGCGTCTGCGTGGCCCCAAAACCCGATCGACGCGTTCATTCTGTCGCGTCTGGAGGCTGAGGGCCTCGCCCCCGCCCCGCCGGCCGACCCCACCACCCTGCTGCGGCGCGTGTCGTTCGACCTCACGGGCCTGCCTCCAACGCCCGCCGAGCTCGCCGCGTACCTCGCGGATGCGCGACCGGACGCCTATGAGCGCGCCGTGGACCGCCTACTCGCCTCGCCGGCGTTCGGCGAGCGAATGGCGGTCGATTGGCTCGATGCGGCTCGCTACGCGGACTCCAACGGTCTTTTCCGCGACAACACGCGGCAGATCTGGCCTTGGCGCGACTGGGTCGTCGCGGCCTTCAACCGCAACCAACCGTTTGATGCCTTCACGATCGAGCAACTCGCCGGCGACCTCCTGCCCCGTCCCACCCTCGACCAGCGCATCGCCACCGGCTTCAATCGAAACCACATGGTGACCGGCGAGACCGGGGTCATCGACGAAGAGTACCGCGTCGAGTACGTCGCCGACCGCCTCGAGACGACCGGCAACCTGTGGTTGGGGCTGACGCTGGGCTGCGCGCGCTGCCACGACCACAAGTACGAT
>CAZEJZ010000667.1:0-1808 GCA_964512415.1 uncultured Opitutaceae bacterium | reverse complement strand
GCCTCGGCGCGGCGGAGGCGTGCGGACGTCTACCCTCCGTCGAAGACATTCACGTCGACGGAGACGCCGGCGAGCCAGCTGCGGCCATCGCGGCGCGTCTCCCAGCCCTGATCATGCTGCACGCTGGCAAAGGCGTTGACGGTCGGACGATGCCCCCCGCGCGCGGCGGTGACCATGGCCTCTGCGGAGCGGAGGCGGGCAGCGAGACCGAGCAGTTCCGGACGGCGCGAGAAGTCACCGCTGTCGGGTGATGTGGCGGCGGCGAGGGTCGGGTCGTCGGTGAGAGGTTCGATCTCCGGATCGCCGGGCTCCTGTCCGACCGCGAAACGGAACGCCAGCAACGCGAGTGCGGCGCCGTGGCGCGCCGTGCCGAGCGACTCGCGGGTGCCCGCGCGGAGGACCTGAAGCGCGAGGAGATCGGACTTGAGCATCTGCCCCGCTGCGTGGCGGGCCTCGGCCACGGTGACGGCGGCATCGTAGGCGCGCAGGCCTCCCTCGAGCGCGACGACGGCCTCGCGGGCCTTGCGCACATTGAGGGCGGCGCGCACGACTTCGGCGGCGAGTTGTCGCCGTGCGAGAGCGAGATCATGGCCGGCTGCCCCCACGCCCGCTCGGGCGGCGTCGCGGCCGGCGGCGGCGCGTCCCCCGCTGTAAAGGTTGTAGGCGATTGTCCCGGTGGCGTTGAAATTGTCGATCCGGCCGGGATCGTTGAAATCGAGTGCGAACGTGAAGGCGCGCTGATTCAGGATCGAACCAAACGCCATCATCGGACTGTCGGTCTGCGTGTAGCGCGCGCCCAGCATGACCTGGGGCTTCCATGCTGACTCGGCTTGCTCGACGAGTGCGCGCGCGGCATCCACCCGCGCGCGCGCGGCCCGCGCATCCGGGTGCCGCTCCAGTGCGGCGGCAACGCATCGTTCGAGCGGCCACACCTCTGCAGCGGAGGCGGGCGAAGCCAACGTAAACGCCGCGACGAGGAAGAGCGCCGTCAGACGAGACCTCGCAACGATGAAGCCGGAGACGCGCGCGCGCCCGCGCGCGGGCGCGGTGGGTGCATGGACAGGGGCGAAGGTGAAACGCGGATGGGCAGAGCGAGGGAGCACGAGTGAAGTCAAGGCGACCGGGAAGAGAGACGCGCGGGGGACGGAGGAGGCACGGAGCTCAGCCGCGGAGGCCGCCCCAGTGAATGACGTCCTGCGCGTCGATCCACCCCAGCTTGCGCAGCAGCCATGTCGGCGGGCAGAAACCGGTTACCACGGACTGCAGCAGGTTGAGCCCCGCGAAGGCGGGCAGCAGTAGCCACCACGCGCTGACCTTCCAGGCGAGTAGCGTTCCGACCAGCACGACGGTGCCGGCGAGCAAACGGACGAGGGATTCGGATTTCATGGTGATGAGACGGAGTGGACGAGGGAGGGTATCAGACGTGGAACCGGTGTTTTCGGTCGAAGGAACGAAACCCGATTAAGTTTCAGTAAATGAGCATGTGCGCATATAGCATTAATGTCAAGCGTGAGTCCCTCCGTGGCACCGGGGCTCGCCTCCGCTCTTCCTTCGGAGCCGAAGCGGCGAAGTGACACCCGGTAGAGAGCTCGCCTCGGCGCGGTGGGCGATGTTCCTCCCGAGGGAGGGCTGGGGGCCTGACTTTGCCGTTGACCGTGTTCTGCTGCCTTGGCCAATGTTGCGGGCTTGGAACGGAGCGGCGTCCCGCAAGGGGCCTGCGCCGGTTCTCCACCGGAGAGGTGGCAGAGTGGTCGAATGCGCACGCTTGGAAAGCGTGTGTAGGGCAACCTACCGAGGGTTCGAATCCC
>CAZEJZ010000666.1:0-1812 GCA_964512415.1 uncultured Opitutaceae bacterium | reverse complement strand
AGCTCTTCTTCGATTCAGGCGGGAGGGCATCATGATTTTCCTCGACGTCACTCAGGCGACACGGTCGCGCCATCACTCGGGCTTGAACCGGGTCTCGGCCGGTCTCCGGGCGCATGGAGGCTCCGAGGTTGCGCCGGTGGTGTGGTCGCAGTGGCCGCGGGTGGTTTCACCCGGTGACTGGTTTCTGACCAGCGAGCTTTTCTCCAGCGAGGAGCGGCCGGGTCTCGCGGACTGGATTCGATCGCGGGAGGCGCGGACCGCGGCGATCTTCCACGATGCGATCCCGCTGCGACATCCGTCCATCACGTGGGGCAAGAGCGTGGGGCGCCATGCAGGCTACGTGAAGTTGCTGGCCGACTTCGACGAGGTGATGTGTGTCTCGGCCGACAGTGCGCGGGACCTGCAGGCGTTGTGGCGGTGGCAAGGACTGGCGCCGCGGGCGCGCGTCCGGGTGATCCGCTTGGGGGCAGACGGTCTCGGGGGGCCTCGGCAGGGCATTCCCGCCTCGCCCCCTCTGCGGGTGGTCGTGGCGGTGGGTATCCTTGAACCAAGGAAGAATCAGGCCGTTCTCCTCGATGCGGCGGAGGTCTTGTGGCGACGCGGCAGGCTGTTCCGCCTCGTCTTGGTTGGACGGGTCAATCCGCAGTTCGGCGCGCCGATCGTCCGCCGCGTCGCTCGGTTGCGGCGGGCTTTTCCCGGGTTGCTGGTGCACGAGACCCGCGCGGACGATGCGCGCCTCCGTGCGCTTCTCGACGGGGCGCGCTGCACCGCATTCCCCAGCCTGGCGGAAGGGTGTGGCCTGCCCGTGCTTGAGTCGCTCTGGGCGGCGCGGCCCTGTCTTTGCAGTGACTTGGAGTCGGTCCGGGAGAGCGCGATCGGCGGTGGATGCGACCTTCTGCCGGCGCGGGACGTGAGTCGGTGGGAGCAGGCGCTGGAGCGGATGCTCTTCGACGACGCGTCTTGGTGGACGAAGACCCGTGAGGCGGTGGCGCGGCCCCTGCCGCGGTGGAGCGAGACGGCCGCGGACGTGGCTCGGATTTGTCGCTGAGCGGCGGGACCGTTCGGCGTCGCTACAGCGACTTGACCGCGTGGGCCATCGCTTCGCCGATCCGGTCGATTTCCTCGTCGGTGTGCATCGCGGAAACTGCGGTGCGGATCAGGTCCTTACCCGGAGGCACCGCCGGGGCGATCGACATCACGGTAAAGATATCGCGATCGAGCAAGGCGCTCCAGAAACGGTAGGCGTTCTCGCGGGAACCGAGCACGATGGGCACAGCGGGAGTCTGAGTTTCCCACGTGTCCAATCCGAGGGACTTGAGGATGCCGACGTAGCGACGCGTGTTGCGCCACAGTCGTTCCAGGTGCTCGGGCTCCGACTGCATGAGCCGCAGGGCGGCGAGCGCCGCCGCCGCCTGGCTCGGAGCAATGGCCGCGGAGAAAATCGTCTGCTTTGAGTGGGTGCGGAGGTACTCGATGGTCTCGCGCGACCCGGAGACGAAACCTCCGGTGCTCGCCAAAGATTTGGAAAGGCTGCCACAGACGAGGTCGATCTTATCGGTGAGGCCGAAGTGGTCCGCCGTCCCGCGTCCCTGGCGACCCAGCACGCCAAAACCGTGGGCGTCGTCCAGCACGGTGAAGCAGCCGAACTGCTGTCCGATCTCAGTGAGTTCCGGCAGGCGCGCGATGTGACCCTCCATCGAGTAGACACCTTCGATGACGAGCATCTTCACCACGTCGGCGCTCGCGGTCTCGAGGAGCTGGCGCAGGTCATCGGGGTTGTTGTGTGAGAATCGTTCGACTGCCGCGTGAGAC
>CAZEJZ010000665.1:0-1815 GCA_964512415.1 uncultured Opitutaceae bacterium | reverse complement strand
CTCGCCGAGCGGGCTGGCGTGTCGGCGGAGGATCTGGCGGCGGTCAAGGCGGGCAAGGTGAACATCGCCGTGATCCGGCGCGTCGCCCGCCACCTCCGTCTCGCGCCCAATCCCCTGGAGGACCTCGCCCGCAACGCCTGGTACCCCAAGACGCCAAATTTCCCGCGCGGTTTCGCGATGTTCAATACGGACTGCGGCGACATGCGGGTGAACAATTACCTGGTCTGGGACCCGAAGACCCGCGTGGCCGCGGTGTTCGACACCGGAGCCTCGTGCGAGGAACTGCTGAACTTCATTCGCGCCGAGAAACTCAAGGTTCACTACCTGTTCATCACGCACGCGCACGACGACCACATCGCCGCGCTCGATCGACTGGTCGAGGCGACCGGCGCCGAGGTCTGGACCCACCCGTTGGAACCCCTCCCGAGGCCCGGCTTTCGTGTGTTCGCCGAGGGGGCCTACTTCCACATCGGTGAAATCGCGATCAAGACGATCCAGACCAGCGGACATTCTCCGGGCATGACCACGTTCTACGTGACCGGTCTGAGCTGGCCGCTCGCGATCGTCGGCGACAGCCTCTTCGCTGGCTCCATGGGCGGGAGCGTTACGGCGTTCGGGCAGCAGTACCAGAACACCTCCAGCAAGATCCTCACCCTGCCCAAGGACACCGTCCTCGCGCCCGGCCACGGCCCGCTCACGACGGTCAGCCAGGAGAAGCGCCACAACCCCTTCTTCGCACCGCGCAACGAGCGGGCGAGCCTCGAAGACGTCATTCAATCCAAATCCTCCTCCAATGTCTGAGACCATTGCCTTCGTCGGAGTTGGCCGCATGGGCGCCAACATGGCCCGCCGCCTGCATGAGTGCGGCTTTCCCGTCACCGCCGTCTACGACGTGCACGCACCCAGCGCCCAGGCGCTCGCCCAGGAGTTGGGCTGCCGCGCGCCGAAGACCCTCGCGGAGGTGACCGCCGCCGCCAACGTGATCATCACCGTCGTGACCGACGACGCCGCGCAACTCGCCGTTTTCGCGGAGACCGGCGACTCCCTGCTGGTCGGCGCGAAGGGCCGGACGTTCATCAACTGCGCCACGCTCTCCCCGAAGACGCAGGTCGAGACCGCCCGGCGCGCCCGCGCCGCCGGCGCCGACGCGCTGGAGGGCTGCATGGCCTCGTCGATTCCCCAGGCCCGCGCCGGCACGCTGTATCTCATGTGCGGCGGCGAACGCGCGGTGTACGACCGCGTGCTCCCGGTGCTGCAGAAGCTCTCCCACACGCCACGCTACATCGGCGCCGCCGGCCAGGCCGCCCAGGTGAAGGCACTGGTCAACATGGTCATGAATATCAACACCGCCGCGCTGGCCGAGGGTCTCGGACTCGGGCAGGCGCTGGGACTCGATCTCGACATGCTGCGCGAGGTGTTCGCTCAGACCGGAGCCAATTCACAGGTGCTGAAGACGGACGGAGAGGACATGCAAAATCGCGCGCACGATTGCTACTTCTCGGGAGCGCACGCCGCCAAGGATTCCGGCATCGCGTGGACCATGGGAGTCGAAGCCGGACTGAATCTGCCGCTCTCCGCCGCCACCAAGCTCCAGTTCGAGCGCATGGTCGCGCTGGGCATCGGGCAACTCGACAAGAGCGGCGTGGCCGAGCTGACTTTCAAGGGTCGCCGCGCCTAGTCGCTCCATCCGATCATCCCCGCAAGGCCCGCGAAAAGCTCGCGGGCAGCGGGGCGCGGGCCGTGAAGCGGTACCGCCGTCCCTTCCACGCGTACTCGAACGTGGTCTCGGCCGAGTGCAGGAACATCCGACGTTCG
>CAZEJZ010000664.1:0-1821 GCA_964512415.1 uncultured Opitutaceae bacterium | reverse complement strand
ACACGTTGATCGGCGAAGTGATGCTCCGGTAGACCCACATCCGCGCCGTGATGCTGCCGCGGCCCTCCGCCTGCGCAGCCGCGATCACCTCGCGGGCGCGGGGGGCTTTTGGATCATCGGGATCGAGGGCGGGCAGAGAGTCTTTCACGACGAGCGTCACCGTCGTGTCGTCCGTGCCGATGATCGGTCCCGCCCGCACCACCTCCCGGAGGTGCGCGACGAGCGGGCGGATCAGGGAGCCCGCGGCCTCGAGCACGTTCAGGAGCGTGCTTCGTGCCGGAGTCCAGCCGCAGGAGGCGAAGAGGTCCTGCTGGCGGTACACGGGAACGTGGTAGGCGTACTTCGCGACCATCACCTCCGCCGCGACGCTCGTGTCGTAGCGGTTGCCTTCGACCAGGCCCGCCGGGCGAGCCGCCTCGACGACGCCGCACTCGGGAGCCTTCCTGCAGGCGAGCTTCGGGATCCCGGTCCGCCGCACGACGAGCTTCGGCGGCACGACCTCGAGGGTCTCCTGCCAGTCGTAGCCGATCACTTCCCGTTCGCCGTGCGTCTTGCAGGTCTTCTCGTCCTCCGGCACGTCGAGCTTCACCTCGTACCGCGGGAGGTGGGCCGGAAGCTGCTCGCTCCGGGGCTTCTCGGCGGCGGGCCTCCGCCGCTCGTAGGCGGCGACGGTCTCGACCGCGGCGTCGGCGATCCCCTCGGCGGCGTCCACGACTTCCGGCGAATCGCCGAAGTCGAGCACGAACTGCTTTGGATCGGCCATGTACCGCTCGATCTTCTTGCGGAAGGCGAGCTGCAGGGCGGCGTCGCGCTCCTTCTCGAGCTTGGCGATCTCGATCTTCTGATCCTCGAGAAGATCCGTCTGCTGCTGAAGGAGTCGCGCCTGCTTCGCGATGATCGCGTGGCACGCGGCGAGATCGTTCGGCAGCACCAGTTCCTTCGTCATGCCCGCCACCATAAGCACGGCGGCAGGATCGCGCAAGTGGATTTTTTTCAGGCGGAGGATTTTTTCAGACGAGCGTCCGCTGGTATCGCTTGCGTCTTCGCGCCGTTGCCAGCCGCACCCCGCCGAGGATCATCGCGAGCTGCGTGGAATCGATCCGCACCCGCTCCTCGCCCGTCCGCCCCGGCACCGTCTCGAACGTCCCCTCCTCCAGCCGCTTGTACCAGAGCACGAAGCCGTCGCCGTCCCACCAGAGGGCCTTGATCCGGTCCCGCCGCTTGTTGACGAACAGGAACAGGCTGCCGTCGGCGGGATCGCCCCCGAACGTGCCGCGGATGACTCCAGAGAGCCCGTCGAAGCTCTTCCGCATGTCGGTGGCGCCGGTGTGCAGATAGATGGTCGGCGGCGGGGCGATGCTCAGCATGGCTCGCTCCCGCCGGCGAGGGCCGCGATCACCGCCCGCAGAAGATCCTCCCGCGGCTCCGGGATCTCCATCACCGCGCCGCCAGGGAACCGGATCGTGACGCCGCTCCCGTGCACGACCTCGACCGGGGCGAACTCGGCACGAGGCTGCTCCCGTGTGGCGGCCTCACCCTGGCACTTCCGCCGCCAGTAGTGGAACGTCGCCACGGCGACGTCCTCACGCTCGCAGAACCCGGCCACAGTGAGGCCCGACTTCGCGTGCCGGGCGAGGCGGGCGCGCCAATCGATGAACTTCCGCTCGTCTGCTTGCCGTGCCACGGGATGCCTCCTTGAGACCGGGTTGAACAGGGTCAACCCGCGAGGCTAGCCGGGCGGTCAAGGGTGGCTGTGGTGGGCGCTCACGACGATTCAGGCCAACGCCTCGATGAAGTCGATCGTCCGTAAGGACTCCGGCA
>CAZEJZ010000663.1:0-1839 GCA_964512415.1 uncultured Opitutaceae bacterium | reverse complement strand
CACCCCGCGATTCCATGACACGGACCGTGACTTGTCGAGCGGCCACCGGCGAGGCGGGGCTCGACAGCGCGACCGCGCCCTGCAGGCTGGCAGGCGCCCCACCCCGCTCCATGAGGCCGAACGCTGATTTCCGCCGTCGCGTGCTCGCTGGCGAGCGCCTTGCCGGCACCTTCCTGAACCTCGGGTCGCCCCTCACGGTTGAACTCGCCGGCCTCGCCGGGTTTGACTGGCTGCTGCTCGACCACGAACACGGCCCCGGCAGCGACGAGACTGTCCTGCATCAATTGCAGGCCGCGTCCGGCACTCCCGCAGTGCCGATTGTGCGCATCGCCGCCAACGATCCCGCCCGGATGAAGCGGGTGCTCGATGCGGGGGCCCACGGCGTGATGATTCCCTACGTGAGCACCGCGGAGGAGGCGCGCGCCGGCGTGGCCGGGATGCGCTACCCGCCGCGGGGCCAGCGCGGCGTGGCGCGCTTCAACCGCGCGGCCGGTTTCGGGTCCCACTTCCCGGAGTACCTGGCGCACGCCCACGAATTCCTCGTGACGATGCCCCAGATCGAGACGCCAGAGGGCGTGGCTCAGGCGGAAGCCATCGCTGCCGTCGACGGCGTCGACGTACTCTTCGTCGGTCCGCTCGATCTCACCACCAATCTCGGCATCTCGGGACAGTACGACCACCCGCACTTTCTCACGGCCCTCGCCGAGGTCGCGCGCGCTGCGCGGAATCAGGGCAAGGCGGCGGGAATCCTCGCTTTGGACCCTGCGCACGTCGCTCCATGGCGTGCGCTCGGCTACAGCGTAATGGCACTCGGCTCGGACGGTGGCGCGGTCAACGCCGGACTCCGCGCCGCCGCCTCGGCCCTGCGCTCGCCCTGATCCGCCGTGGATCCGCTGCTGCTGCTCTCAATCGGATTTCTCATCGTGGTCGGCGGGATCACGCTGGCCCGTCTGCATCCGTTCCTCGCCCTGATCCTGGCCGCGACGGTGGTCTCGCTCCTCACGTCCGCCGGACAGATCGAGCAGGCGCTGCTCCAGCAGAGCGTCGCGCCGGCGGTGGCCGCAGCCCGCGCGGCCGAACCCGTGGGGCTGAAGCTGGGCGCCCTCTTCGGCCGCGCGTGCGGACAACTCGGCCTGCTGATCGCGCTCGCCTCGGTGGTCGGCTCAGCCCTGCTCGCCAGCGGGGCCGCGGAACGGATCGTCCAGTCCACGCTGCAGCGTTTCGGCGAGTCGCGCGCGGTCTGGGTCTTCGGTCTCTGCGGATTCGTCCTCGGGATCCCGATCTTCTTCGATACCGTCTTTCTGCTCCTGCTGCCGCTCGCGCGCACGCTCGCCACGCGAACCCAGCGACGGTACCTGCTGAGCGTCCTGGCGATCGCGGCCGGCGCAACGATGACGCACTCGCTCGTGCCACCGACGCCCGGCCCGCTCTTCGCCGCCCGCGCCCTCGGCGTCGATCTCGGGACGATGATGGTGGGGGGCATCATGCTCGGTGCCGCCACCGCCTTGGTTGGGCTGGCCTACGCGACCTGGATCGATCGTCGGAGTCCGGTGCCGCCACCTGCGCCTGATGCAGGGGCCGAGCTGACGCAGCCCAAGGCGTTGCCTCCGCTCTGGCTTTCGGTCACTCCGATCGTCCTGCCCGTCGTGCTGATCGGAGGACTGACGTTGGCCCGGGCCTTCGTTCCCACCTCACGCCTCGTGCCTCTCCTCGAACAAGTCGGCGAGCCGAACATCGCGCTGGCCCTGGCCGCAGCGGTGGCCCTTGGCCTGCTCGTATGGCGGCGCGGGCGCGATCGCTCCGCGCTGCGTCAGGACCTGCAGTCCGCGCTGAGCGATG
>CAZEJZ010000662.1:0-1840 GCA_964512415.1 uncultured Opitutaceae bacterium | reverse complement strand
TCTGCCCCCACGTCACCTTCGTCCCCTCCCGCACCTCCGGCCGCACATGGAGCAGGTCCACAAAGATCTCCGTGATTCCCTCCCGTACTCCCTGTGCCGTCCGCGCCGCCATCTTTTCCGGGAGATCCAGACACGCCCGCACCCCGATGCCCACCGTGAGGACCAAACCCAGGAACAGCGCGACCGCGCCCAGCCCCTTTTTCAAACTAAAACCTTAACCCTCCATCGGTGACGGCCCCATGCGAGGCGTCCTGCGCAAGAAAAGCGAACTTCGCCAACACCCCTCGCGTGTATTTCGGCTTCGGCCGCTTCCACGACTTCGCCCGCCGTTTCAGCTCCGCGGCCGGCACGAGCAGGTTCATCTCCTTCGCCTTCGCATCGATCACGATCCGGTCTCCGCTCTTCACCAGCGCCAACGGCCCGCCGTCGTACGCCTCCGGCGTGATGTGCCCCACCACGAAGCCGTGCGTCCCGCCGGAAAACCGCCCGTCCGTGATCAGCGCGACGTCTTTGCCCAGCCCCTCGCCCATGATCGCGCTCGTCGGCGCCAGCATCTCCCGCATCCCCGGGCCTCCGCGTGGACCCTCGTACCGGATCACCACCACGTCCCCTTTCACGACCTTGCCCGCCAGGATCGCCTTCATCGCCTCCTCCTCCCCGCCGTACACCTTCGCTTTGCCCTCGAACCGCTCTCCCTCCTTGCCGCTGATCTTCGCCACCGCGCCGCCCGGCGCCAGGTTGCCCCGCAGGATGACCAGATGGCCCGTCTTCTTGATCGGGTCGCTGAAGGGCCGGATGATCTCCTGCCCCGAAGGGTAGTCTCCGCAGTTCCGCAGATTCTCCTCCAGCGTCTTGCCCGTCACGGTCATGCAGTCGCCGTGCAGCAGCCCCTTCTCCAGCAAGCGCTTCATCAGCGGCACCAGCCCGCCGATCTTCACCAGCTCCGACATCACAAACCTTCCGCTGGGCTTGAGGTCCGCCAAAACCGGCACCCGCTTGCCGATCTTGTTGAAATCGTCGATCTCCAGCTTGATCCCGGCCGTGTGGGCGATGGCGAGGAAGTGCAGCACCGCGTTCGTCGATCCCCCCAGCGCGGTGATCACCGTGATCGCGTTCTCCAGCGACTTGCGCGTGACGATGTCCAGTGGCCGGATACCCTTCTCCAGCACGCCATAGGCCGCCCGTCCCGCCGCCCGCGAGTCGGCCCGCTTCTCCGGCGAGACCGCTGCCATCGCCGAGCTGTTCGGCAGGCTCAGGCCCATCGCCTCGATCGCGCAGGCCATCGTGTTGGCCGTGTACATTCCACCGCACGACCCCGGCCCCGGAATCGCACACCGCTCGATCTGGCCCAGCTGCTCGTCGTTGATCTTGCCTTTTGCTCTTTGCCCCACCGCCTCAAAGACGCTGACGATATCCAAGTTCTTGTTGTAGAGGCAGCCCGGCAGGATCGTGCCTCCGTAAACAAAGACCGAGGGACGGTTCAACCGCAGCATCGCCATGACGCAGGCGGGCATGTTTTTGTCGCAACCGCCCAGCGTCACCAGCGCGTCGAACCCCTCGCACCCCGCGACTGTCTCGATCGAGTCCGCGATCACCTCACGCGAGACCAGCGAGTACTTCATCCCCTCCGTGCCCATGGAAATACCGTCAGAGATGGTGATGGTGTTGAAAATGACCGCCTTGCCCCCCGCCTCGTTGGCGCCCTCTGCCGCCTCCCGCGCGAGCTCGTCGATGTGCATGTTGCAGGGAGTCACCTGACTCCAGGTGGAGGCGATCCCGATCTGCGGCTTGCGGAAATCGTCCGGCTGGAACCCGACCGCGTGGAGCATCGCCCGGGTCG
>CAZEJZ010000661.1:0-1843 GCA_964512415.1 uncultured Opitutaceae bacterium | reverse complement strand
CGAGCATGTTGCGGACGATTACGGGGAGCGGCCGGGGGGAACCTGAACCGAAGCCCTGAGGGTTCGCCGCAGCGCGTGGAGGGCGGATGGGACGACGGAGGGAGCGGGAGAGCCGGGTGGGTCAAGGGGCCGATGTGCCGGGAGGGGACGAGTCTCTGGCGCCCGAAGCACGGGTGCTGCGCCGCACCGTCCCGGCATCGGGAGGCGATTTGCTTCAATCTCGTCCAGCATCGTCCGAATAAGAACTGAATGCTTAGGGGTTTCCGAGCAGCAAGGATCGGTGAAGGACACGCACTTCGAGGGCCGGCGACGGTCCAAGGCGAAGGCGAGCCAGCGGCTACGAACGCCGCTCGCCGCACGGTCTGATTCCCGGCGACTCACCGTTATGCCGCCGCCGAAGCTGCTCATGCCGTCCCCCCTCAGCCAGCGCTTCGCGCTACTGGTTGCGCTCAGCCATCTGGTTCTGGGCGGCTTCGTACTCTACGCGGGTCTGAATCCCGGAGGTGCCGACGCAGCGGGGCAGGATGCCCTGATTCTGCTGAAGGTGTACGCCGGGGCGGGAATCTTCGTTCTGGGCGTCACCTTCCTGTTGATGGAGTTCGAGCAACGCTGGGCGGCCTGGCTCGCCACGCTGCCAGCGCTGACTTCGCTCGCCCTGTTGCTGGAGACAGCCCTGAAGCGCTCGCTCGGGGTCGGCCACCTCCTGCAAAGCCTGGTCGGAGCCGGCGCGACCGCGGACGCCCGCATTCCCCTGCTCCTGTCGGGCGCACTGCTGACGGCGTCAGTCGCGGTGCTGACCACCGTTTTCGGGCGTTTCCCCGAAAAGTTTCGATCACCGCTGATCGCATTACTGGGATCGCCCTTCCAAGCCATCGGTTTCGCGATTCTGCTGGGGGCCGCGACGCAGATTCCGTTGGTTTATGATTGGAAGACCCCGTTGGTCACCGCGACCGTCACGGGGGCGACCCTCCTCGTCGCAGCATCGGGGGTGGGCATGCTGGCATGGCGGGATTCGCATCGCGCCAATCCCGCTACGCCGGTCTGGGTGCCGGTACCCGTGGTGGCGTTCGCCGTGACGTTCACGCTCATCATCGCGATGAGCTTCCGCAGCCGCGAAGCCGAGTTCTATCGATCCTCGGCGCAGAACCAGATCAACCTGGTCGCAAGCACCATCAACTCCGATCTCGAGCGGATCATCAACGCGTTCGGGCGGTCGTCGCGCCGCTGGAGCGAGTCGAACGAACCCATCGACGCGACCCGGGTCCGCGAGTTGGTGTCCCAGATGGAGGACCTCCCGGGACGCCACACGCTCGCCGTGCTCGACGCGTCGCGCAAGACACTCTTCGGCGCGACGAGCGAGAACAACGGGAAGCGGGTCGCCGTCCCGATCGACCACGACTTGGATCCCGTCCGATCGGAAACGATCGATGAAACGAGCCGGACGCTGGAGCCCGCGCTGACCGGAACACTGCTCCTGGGCGATCCCGGACTCGGTTTCTCGATCTACGCGCCGATCCTGCGCGACGGCAAGACGACCGGCTACCTGACGGGCGACTTCTCCTACCGCGCGTTCTTCAGCGCGATCGAGCGTCGCCTGAAGCTCTCCAGCACTCACCATTCCACGATCCAAGTCGGCAGTGAGCGGGTCTTCGACGGCGACGCCGGGGCTTTGGGACGACCGGACGCGGTGCAGCGTGCCTTCAGTCTGCACGGTCGTCGGGTCCAAATCAACGTCGCTCCGAATCTTGAGTACCAGCGCCTGAACCGCCGCCACCTTCCCGAACTCGCCCTCGGCGCCGGACTGGGAATCTCGCTCCTGCTGGGTCTCTCGGTCCATCTGGCA
>CAZEJZ010000660.1:0-1848 GCA_964512415.1 uncultured Opitutaceae bacterium | reverse complement strand
CGGCGAGCAGGTCGACGGCGACCGCCACATGCTCGCTGGGCAGGTCGATGTAGTACACCGTGCGGTCGAAGGTGGTGTAGGCGTTGATGTTACCGCCGTGGGCCTGGACCGTGGCGCTGATCTCGCGGCCCGCGCGACGCTCGGTCCCCTTGAAGAGCAAGTGCTCGAGGTAGTGGGACACGCCGGAGCCCTGCAACGTGTCCTCGTGGACACTCCCCGTCTTGACCCACACCTGCACCGAGGCGAGCGGTGCGGAGCGGTCGCGCCGCACGATGAGCGTGGCCCCGTTCGGGAGCACCTCACGTGACACCGGCTCCTCCCAGAACGGGCGAAGCAGCGCGAGATCACCGGACGTGAGGGAAGAAGGTTTCGCCATGGAAAGGAACGGGCGGCGCAGACCAAGCCGCACTCCCCGGACGCGCCCGCGGGCTTCCGGGAGAACGTGACCCTAGGAAGCCTCCGTCAGGACCGCCTTGGGCCAATGCTTCGGCCGAGGACCCCGCGGCAGGAAGGGCTTCACGAACGCCTCTTCGAACGTGTAGACCTCGGAAAAGTCCTCCCGGCGATCGCTCTCCGTCTTCGAAAAGATGTTGTAGTCGATCAGGCTGAAAACGATGTCCCCGAAGTCGGCGCATCGACGGATTCCCCAGCCATGGAGGACCGTGATCGTCAAGGGACCGAATTGCTCAAGGGCATAATCACGAATACCTTGCAGCAACTCGGGTCCGCTGACGTGCACAGAGCGCTGGGCTCGGTTGGCGTCGCGCTTGCGGAGTTCCTTGACGGCATGGTCAAGGCCTTGGCGGGTAAAGGAATACGCGCGGCGGTCAAACCGAGGGTCTTCTTTGCAAATCAGCTCGACGATCGCGTCGAAATCGAGGTCCTGCATGCGTCTTCGCGCCCAGACTGCACAAGGTCTGCCTTTCTGCAATCTCAGGCTTGAACACAATCCATGTGTGGCATTTACTTGGCAGCGGTTTATCATTTGCTTTCGCAAATCAACTCCTGCCTAGGACGTCTGGGTAATTTTTGCATTTGCCTCGCACTTCGATAATCCATTGAAACACAGAATTGACCATGACTGATTCCGCCGAAACCCAAACCGGAGCCAGCCCGGGCGCTGCACCGGCCAACACTCCCATTGAAGTCGCCGTAAATCGGCTCCGCGCGAACGGGCTGCGCATCACCCAGCCGCGCATTGCGATCCTCAACGCCCTGATCCGCCGCGATCGTCCGGCGAGCATCGAACAGATTCACAATGATCTGAAGGGAAACACATTTTGCGATCTGGTGACGGTCTATCGCTGCCTCGCCGCCTTCGAGAATCTGGGGCTCGTCCGCCGCTGCTTCTTCCACAACGGCACCAGCCTGTGGCAGATCAACCTCGCGGGCGAAACCTCCTACCACATCGTCTGCAAGGCTTCCAACACCATGGATCAACTCGATCCGCAGACATCCACCGAGTTGGCCGCTGCGATCAAGAAGGTCGAAGACGTGCTTAAGTCCCGAGGCTACAAAGATATCTCGCACATGGTCGAGTTCTTCGGGGTCAGCCCGGGCGCCGGCGCGGCCACGACGATCTAGTCGCTCGCGACACCCTATCGTTTCCCCGAGCCCGTGCGGATCCGTCGATCCGGACGGGCTTTTTCATCGGCGTTCCGGCCGCTTCGAGACGCACTGCCGATTCGACGACCCGGGGAGGCGCCCCGCGTCGGCAGACTAGCCCCGGGCGGCCTGCCATTGGGCGGCCGCCACGTCCCAGTTGAGGACGTTCCAAAAGGTCTTGGCGTAGTCCCCGCGTCGGTTCTGGAACTTCAGGTAGTACGCGTGCTCCCAGACATCGAGGCC
>CAZEJZ010000659.1:0-1849 GCA_964512415.1 uncultured Opitutaceae bacterium | reverse complement strand
GGATGAGGAAGGGCGGAATGCCTTTGTTCGGCGCGATATGCGTCACGGCCGAGAACTCCCGGTGCTGCGCCTCGGTGCCGAACTTCGCGCGGTGGGTCGCCTTCGGCTCCGGTTGCCCGTGGACGCGTCGCCGAGTCTCCGCGGTTGCGATGATCGCCGGCAGGTCGAAGGTATCGCCATCGACCGGCACGCAGCCCTTCAGCGCGGAGAAGGGCACGCCTTCCGCCCGGAGGAGGCGATCGTCGGTGCAGAGCAACGCCGCGAGTTGCGCCCCGGCCGAGTAGCCCATCACGAAGATCCGGTCGGGGTCCCCGCCGTGCGCGGCGATCGAGCGGTGCACCCAGCCCAGCGCACGGGCGACGTCACTGACCAAGGCGCCCATGTCGACCTCCGGAAGAAGGCGGTAGTTGGTCGAGACGAAGACGCAGCCGTGGGCCGTGAAGCACTCCGGCTTCAGGCCGACCTCCGCCTTGCTGCCGCTCGTCCAGCCGCCCCCGTGAATCCAGAACACCACCGGTAGGTCCTTCGCCCCCGCCGGTGCGTAGAGGTCGAGCGTGTGGCGCGAGTGGGTGTGGGCGGAGTACGGGACATCGCGGGTCACGGTGAGGGTGGGGGGCATGGCGGTGGCGAGAGGCAGGAGCGCGAGGGCGGCGAGGTTCATGGCGCGACGGGGGTGGGGTGACCGGGTTCGCTTACGGGACGCGGGACATCGAAAACCATCGTAGCCCTTGAGGTCGACCGTCTGAATCGCCGTGCTCTCTCAGCTACGTCACTTCGCGAGGTCGCCGGGCTTGATGCCCTCGCCGAGCACGAAGCTTGCCCCGACGGCGCCGACGACCGCTTGGGCGCGGTCGAGCCCGAGGTCGCGGCGGAAGCGGTAGACGACCTCGAGGCCGGTGCAATGCGCGCCGATGAAATGCGCGACGCCGAACTCGCGAAGCTTGCCCGCGGTCTGGTCCAGCGTCGGCTCCGAGGCCCGGAAGAGGTGGATGCCGCCGATCAGGGCATGCACCGGGGCGGCGCGCACGACGATGCGGGCATGCTCGATGATGTTCATGACGCCCGCGTGTCCGCAGCCGGTCAGGATGACGAGGCCCTGCGCAGTGTCGCAGACGAGAGCCATGTCTTCGGGCAGCGTGTCCTCGATGCGGCCGCCGGGCGTGACGATAACGCCCTGTCCGCTCCAGTTGCGCTCGTCATACTTGCGCGGAACGGGACCGGTCAGCCAGACGCCGGGGAAAATCTCGCGCGGGCCGTTGCACACCTCGAACGTGCCGCCACTGGCTTCGTAGTCGCGCTTCGCATCGAGCATCAATGTCTGTTGCGGCGCGTTCCTCGAATCCGCGCGCACGTGGAAAATCCCTTCGCCCACGAACGTGCGGGCAAGGGCAGCGGGGTTCTGGCTGGCCGCAGCCCGTCGCACGGCGAGAAATCCGCCGGTGTGATCCGAGTGCGAATGGCTGAGGACCACGTCGGGCACGGTGGTCAGATCGATTCGCAGCGCCTCGGCATTACGCAGGACGACGTCGGGATAGTTTCCCGTGTCGAACAGGAGCCGGTGGCCATCGGCCTCGACCAAAGCCGAGAACCCCCATTCACCGATGGTCTTTCCGTCGGCGAGCATCGTGGACAGGAGGGTGATCCGGAGTGACTGAACGTGCCGGGATCCCGCCGACTCGGCGGAGAGCGCGGATGCGGCGACTAGGCAGAACAACGTGAACAGCGTGCGCGGGTGCATGTCGGGACCGGACGTCGTCCGAGACCCTACCGGGATGGCTGCGCGATTGCGATCCGCGAATGGATGGGCCGTCCGTCCGCCGTCCCCAGAGCGGCCCCGCTTCGGCGTGCG
>CAZEJZ010000658.1:0-1859 GCA_964512415.1 uncultured Opitutaceae bacterium | reverse complement strand
GGTCGGGCGGGCTAGGCGAGTTCCCAGAAAGGGGTGTTGCCGCCGGGCGAGACCACCGTGAATTCGCAGCCAATCTGGGGGCGCAGGGTGGCGAGCATCCGCTCCACGGCGTCGAGGCTGTTGCAGTCGCGCGACAAGTGCGTGAGCACGATGCGGCGCCAGCGCGGGCTGGCGATTGAGGCGAGCAGCTCGCGGGCGGCCTCGTTCGAGAGGTGGCCGTGGCGGCCGCTGATGCGCTGCTTCGTCGACCAAGGGCGCCGGTGATCAGCCTGGAGCAGGGTGGGGCAGTGGTTGGACTCGACCACCACGGCGTCGCAGTCGCGCAGGCGTTCCCGCACGTGCTGCGGCACATGGCCGAGGTCGGTGAGCCAGGCGAGGGAGCGGCGGGGGGCGAGCAGGTCCCCCTCGAATCCGGTGCTGAAGCGGAAGCCGACCGGATCGTGCGCGTCGTGCGGCACGGCGAAGGCATCGATCTCCAGATCGCGGAAGCGGAACCGGGAGCCGGTCTCGAAGAGCTTCCACGCCAGCGGGTGTTCCACGCGGTCCTGCACCGCACGGGCGGTGGCCGCGTTGGCGAAGAGCGCCACCTGCGGAGCGCGCGCGAAGCTGGCGACGCCGGCGGCGTGATCGCCGTGTTCGTGGGTGAGGAACACGGCGTCGATTTCCTCGGGCCGCAGGTTCTCCTCGGCCAGCAACTCGCGCGTCCGACGCGGCGAGAAACCGACATCGATCAGGACGCGGGCCTGCTCGGTCTGCAGCAGGGCGCAGTTGCCCGAGCTGCCGCTGCCGAGAATCCGGATCCGCATCGCCATGACCCGATGTTCGGGCTCGACGCATCGGAGCCGCAAGCGCGAACCGACGGGCGCGAGGAGTTGACCCCGACCGCTTTAAGGGCATGGTTGTCCCTTCATGCCCCAAGCCCGGTCACGTCCCGCAACTCCTCCGTCCCCCGCGCCGTCCGCGCGCGAGACGGTGTTCGTGACGCGTCAGGTGCACTTCAACGCGGCGCATCGCTTGCACAATCCGGCCCACGGCCGTGAGTGGAACGCGCGGGCTTTTGGGCCGTGCAACAACGTCGACGGCCATGGGCACAACTACGTGCTCGAGGTCACGGTGTCCGGTTCTCCTGATCCCGAGACCGGCTACGTGATCGATCTCGGTCGCCTGAAGGGGATCCTGGAGCGGGTGATCGTGCGGGCCTGCGACCACCGGAACCTCAACACGCAGGTGCCGTTCCTGAAGGGCATCATTCCGTCGACCGAAAATCTCGTCATCGCCTTCTGGCGACAGCTGGAGCCCCGGATCCGTCCGGGCCGCCTGCACGCCATCCGGCTTTACGAGACCCCCCGCAATTACGCCGAGTACCGCGGACCCGATCCGCGCTAATCCTCCCGGGCCCACGCCCAGGCGGCAACGGTTGTTATCGTCCCCAACCGTCGCCGCGGCCAGCCCAACGAAAAAAAACGACTATGAAGACCAAGTCCCCACGGAAAGTGAAACGGATGTACCTGCATCAGGGTCCCGGCGGCACGCCGCCGGTGATCGCGCGCCGGTACGACGCCGGTTTCCGCATCACGCCCGAGTACCAGAGCGAATTGCCCGACATGATGGAGGCCGAGGGCGCCATCCAAGGCGCCGCCGTCCCGATCCAGCAGGTAGGTGTCTCCAATTTCCGGCTACCGCTGCGCTACCGCACGAAGGCCGGCGAGACCCTGACGCTCGAGACCGCCATCACCGGCACGGTGTCGCTCGAGGCGACGCTCAAGGGCATCAACATGAGCCGCATCGTGCGGGCGTTCTACGAGCACCGCGACGAGGTCTTCTCGCCCGAGAAGCTCCGCCAGGTGCTGCGCAAGTAC
>CAZEJZ010000657.1:0-1871 GCA_964512415.1 uncultured Opitutaceae bacterium | reverse complement strand
GTTCTACGGGCGACTCGTGCAGGGCGTCCGCATTCACTCCCCGTGCTCGCTCTACGAACAGCTGTTCTCAGAGTCTTGAAGTGCGAAGGCGGAAAACCCGTTCGAGTGCCGCTCCGACCGGGCCCGCTCGCGGTCCGTCAGCCCCCTCCCGGCCAGGAATTGCTGCGAGGCTTTTCCGGCCCCGAGGCGCAAGCCCAGAGCATCGACTGTTTTTCATTGTCGCCACTGGTGCAGCCGGATCGCCAAGATCACGTCGATGCTGCCTCGTTGCGCACGGCATGTCGCCGTGGCGGCGTTCAGATCGGAACGATCGACGCCCTGCTCGCGCAGCTGTGCATCCGGCATCACCTGCCCCTCCTGACGACCGACCAAGACTTCGCCCACGCCGCTCGTCACTGCCGGTTGCGAATCTGGCGGCCGTAAGTCAGACGATCCCCGGCGGGCGGGTGCTGTCCGTCGCCGGGCTGCTGGAAAGCGCCGGCCTCGGTGGGCGACGGCGAGGTACGGGGACCAGTATTCCGGCCGAAAACGGGCCGATTTCAATTCCTCCATTCCCAATGTAGGAATTGAAATCCGTCCGGTGTGGTCGCGCCGGTCGCTTGCCCGCCGAGGAGCGTTGCGTGGCCCGGCAGTTTTCCCGAGTCCTCGCCCCGCCGACGAAAACGTTCCTCCTCCTCGGGCCGCGGGGCACGGGCAAATCGACCTGGTTGTCGATGCACTTTCCGCGGGCGACGCGGATCGACCTGGTGCACACCGAACAGCTGTACCGCTACCGCTCCAACCCCGCGCTGATCCGCGCCGATCTGGCCGCGTTGCGGGCGGGGGATTGGGTCGTCGTCGACGAAGCACAGAAGGCCCCCGATCTCCTCGACGAGATCCACGGGCTCTACGAGTCGCGGCGCCTCCATTTCGCGATCACCGGCTCGAGCGCCCGGAAGCTGCGGCGGGCCGACGTGAATCTCCTCGCCGGGCGGGCGGTGCGCTGTGACTTCTTTCCCCTGGTCTGGGCCGAGATCGAGCAGCCCTCCCTCCTCGAGGCATGCCTCGACCATGGCACACTGCCGCCCGTACTCGGCGATCCGGTGCACGCGGCTGACACGCTGGCGAGCTACGTCGGCACGTATCTTCAGGAGGAGATCGCGGCTGAGGCGCTGACTCGCAACGTCCAGCCGTTTTCGCGATTTCTCCAGGTCGCTGCCCGGCATCACGCGCAGGTCCTCAACGTCGAGCGCGTCGCGCAGCAGGCGGCAATCAAGCGGCGGACCGTCGACACCTACTTCGAGATCCTCGAAGACACGCTGCTCGGCTTCCGGCTGCCGGCCTTCCGCCCCGGGTATCGCTCCCGGGAGGTGGCCCATCCGAAGTTTTATTGCTTCGACGCGGGCGTGGCGCGGGCCGCGGCCGGTTGGATCCGCGAGGAGATGCCCGCCGAATGGCGTGGCTTTTCGTTCGAGACGCTCGTCCTCGGCGAGCTGCGCGCGTACGACCGGGACCCGGAACTGAGAAAAACGGCGGAAAGATGAGATGCGATCGAGGGCGCGGCCGGTGGTGGCGTGTTTTTCGGGCCGGTGACGCATAGACCTCCAAGGGAATTTCCCTCAACGGCGATGCGCCCCCGGGTGTCCCGTCGGCGCTGGGTAACTGCCCCCAACAACTCTCACCCCATGGCTGCACCATCTCCACCAGCTGACCCGCTGATCGGCCGCATCCTCGCCGACCGCTACCGGATCGTCGCCCGGATCGGGGCCGGCGGCATGGGAGTAGTGTACCGCGCCTGGGACGGTGCTGGTGATCGCTACGTCGTCGTCAAGATTCCCGCGGAGCGCGCCCGCGAGCCGGAGGCGTTCCTCGCCCGGTTCGCCTGCGAAATG
>CAZEJZ010000656.1:0-1877 GCA_964512415.1 uncultured Opitutaceae bacterium | reverse complement strand
CCCATGTACCATCCCCAGAATCGTGGATGGGTGGTGCCCATCGGGTACGGAAGGATGTTGGTCCGGAATTCCTCGTACGCGGCCTCGGCCCCGGCGGGGTCATGGGGTGCGGGTGACGTGCACGCCGCCACGACCTCCGCGGGCATCGGCCGCCACGCCGGGCGCTCGCGCACCGTCCGCACGTGGTCGAGCGCATCGTCCACCATGCGGTGAGCGAGGGCGCGCATCGCCTCCCAGTCCTCGGGATCGAGCGTCTCGTGTGGGATCGGGGTTTCCATAGGGGCGCGCGGCGGGCGTCTCGCTCCCGGGCCCCGCGCTGGGAGCGGAACCGCGGGCACGGGAAGCGGTGGATGCACCGCCCTAGCGAATGCGCGATGCGAAGCCCGCCCGACCATCCGGTCAACCGGAAAGCCTACCTTCGCACGGAGTCAGCAATGGACCGCGCAAGCGGCGTCGGTGCCGCGTCCCCCTCGAGCGCGCCGACCGGCCCGTGTGGGAGTCGCGCGCCCGCCCTTCGAAAGCGCCGCGGAGCGTCCTGGAGCCTGGCCACCGCGATACGCCCGAGCGTGGCCGCGTCGCCACGTTGTGATGCTCAGACACGGAGTGGAGACCAATGACCTCAACATCCTTCGGATCAGGGTTGCAATGGATGTCGAGCCTCTTGGGCAAACCGTGGAACCCGCGTCCGGGGCACCAACACAACCGCTGAAACGCGTGCAGCACCACCACCCTCCCGCGCAATCCGGCCGGCTGGAGCGACCGCTCGGTGCTGAGCGACCGCTCCGCGATGATCAGCGGAGCCAGCAGATCTTCGCCAAGGGGCGTCGTGAGTCGACGTGTCGTGATCGAGGCGAGCGCGGGAACTGGCGGAAACCGGCGATTGCCCGAGCGCCCGCCGGCCCTCCACCGTGGGTCTGAATCACCGCTTCAGAACGTACGGCAGCGACAAATCGCCAGAGGCAACGCTGTAGACCCGCATGACGCCGAGCATCGGCATCATCATGTCGGAGGTGTTTACCTGCATGTAGCAGGCGACGGCATCGAACTTGAAGTCCGTGCGGTGGTTGACTCTCGCGGAGGGCAGCACCACGCGGATGACGTGGTCGCGCGTCAGCACCGGAAAGCCAGGCGAATCCATGAACATCGGCATGCCCGGAGCCGTCGGCGGCAGCTTCACTGTGGCGTCGCCTTTCTTGAACTCCTTCACCGCCAGACCGCCGGGCACGCGTGCGTCCTTCACCAGCACGACCCAGTGGGGATGCCAGACGAGTCCGTCGTTGTCGTAGATCCCATCGCCGTTTTCATCCCAGAGCGGCGAGTCGTCGAAATCCGGGTGTGACGTGAGCGCGAGCGCCACGATGCCTTCGGCGGCGCTGAAGCCGACGTCCGTCGACTTGAGGCTGGTCGGCAGGACGTAGCCCAGCACGGGGGCGCCATCGAGCTTGCCGACAGGCTTGGGCCGGGTCCGTCCGGCGCGTCCCTGGACGCTGATTTCCAAGACGATCGCATCGAGTGCCTCGTCGTAGCGGCCCGAGGTCTGCTTGATCTGGAAGTCGAAGTCCTGGTTGTAGGCCGCGCAGTGCTCGCAGGCGCGCGCGAGGGAACCGAGGGCGAGGCCGCTGAGAATTGAGAGCACGGAGAGTGTCTTCATCGAAGAAGCAGCAGGAGTCATGGCGGCGGTTTCAGCGCAGCGCGGCGATGTCGGCGCCGAAGTTCAGGTGCACCACCCGGCCGCCGATCACGAGGGCGGGGACCGACTTGACTCCGGCTCTCTCGGCCTCGGCCACGCGGTTTCTGGCCGCGCCCAGGTGGACGATTTCGAGATCGACCTGACGGCGGTCGAGGTAGGTGGTGACGACGTTTTCGGCGTCGAGGCA